>NZ_JBVCPV010000126.1:0-8809 GCF_057456495.1 Lishizhenia sp.
CAATGGAGTATTTCAGAAACCGTAGGGTTTAATTCGGTATTTGTAAAGAATTTCACCCTGTACCACGGATTAAAACTGGAAGGAGGAAATGCGAAATTAACAGAGGAGTTAATGATTGGAAAAGATGATTTCTTATACGGTTATGAAACGGAGAAAAGAAAATACAACAACCCATTTTTCAATGTTGGAATTACCACAGGATTTCATCTTAAGTTTTTTCCAGTTAACGTTTTTGCAGAGGCTTCTTATGGAGTAGACCTCACTAAAAAGAAATGGAGAAATAGGGGAATCATTAGTCAGAGTTCTGACTTAAGTTTTTCAGCCTTAGAAATTAGAGCGGGTATTGCCTTTTATTTAAGAGAAAATTATTGAGATGGATGTTAAATACTGTTGCTAATTATAAGCGGAAATGTTTAAAATTCCTTTAAATTTGCCTACTAAACGCAGAAGATAATGTCAGTTCATAATAATAAAGCAAAGCGTGTTACAACTCATGTTCTTCAGGAGATGAAAAACAGAGGAGAAAAAATTTCCATGTTAACAGGATATGATTTCTCTATGGCACGTATCATAGATACAGCAGGAATAGATGTAATTTTGGTAGGAGATTCGGCCTCGAATGTGATGGCAGGACACGAAACTACTTTACCGATTACTTTAGATCAAATGATCTATCACGCGTCATCGGTAGTTAGAGCTGTAGAAAGAGCATTGGTAGTAGTTGATATGCCTTTTGGTGCTTACCAAGGAAACTCGAAAGAAGCCTTGTCTAGTGCTATCAAAATTATGAAAGAGTCGGGAGGACACGCCGTGAAAATGGAAGGTGGTCAAGAGATCATTGAATCTATAGAGCGTATACTAACGGCAGGTATTCCAGTTATGGGACACTTAGGACTTACTCCTCAGTCGATTTACAAGTTCGGTACTTACGTGGTAAGAGCTAAGGAAGAAGAAGAAGCTGCTCGCTTAATTGAGGATGCTAAAGCGCTAGAAGCAGCAGGTTGTTTCTCTATCGTATTGGAAAAAATACCAGCTCATCTTGCCGCTAAGGTTGCCAAAGAAGTATCCATTCCTATTATCGGTATTGGTGCAGGAAATGGTGTAGATGGTCAGGTGTTGGTTGTTCATGATATGTTAGGTATTAACAATGAGTTTAACCCAAGATTCTTAAGAAAATACCACAACCTTTACGAAGAAATGTTAGGTTCCTTCCATCGTTACATCGAGGATGTCAAATCGGGAGATTTTCCGAATGAAAATGAACAATACTAAAACAAGTATATCATACGAAGGCTGGCTCAAATGGGCCAGCCTTTTCTTGTTAATTGCTAAAGGTATTGAATACCTTTTATATGGTAAAGACTTGTTCAACCATAGTCAGTTGAATACATCAATTCTCGGTGTTCCGCTCATATTATGTGCTGTTTTACTAGGATTCAAGAGGTTTCAATATAAACTAATTGGGGCGCGAATATCATTTTTAATTTTATTCCTGGACAACTGTGATAGTTTTTATCAATCTTCTTTTTTACCTCACCAATTCATAGAACATACGTTGATGATGGTTACCCCTTTGTTATACCTAGGGGTGTTAAAGTACGGGATGTCAAAAATCAACAATTTCATGAGAATGGCTGTGGCTTTAACTTTTGTTGGTCACGGTGTGTTCGCTGTAAGTTGGGGCGCAATACCGAGTCATTTTGCGGGTATGACCAATTATATTTTGGGATTAGAAGGAGATAGTATAAAAGTGTTTTTAATGATTATGGGACTCTTTGATTTTTTAGCATCATTTCTCCTCTTCACGCGTAAATTTCAAACACCAGCGCTTTTGTATATGGTGGTCTGGGGAGTGTTAACGAGTATGGCGCGTTTTATTTATGGTTTCGAATCGGATGTTTTGAGAGGATTGTTAGGGACATTATATAGATTCCCACATTTTATTGTACCACTGATGTTATTGATGAATTATTATTCCAAAAGACTCAGCCATTCTTCATCTTTGCCGTAAATATTTAAGTAAAATACAATGGCATTTGTGCTGTCAGTTCCAACACTAATATAATCTACGTAAACTGGAAAAGGATTGTTTAAATGTATGGTCTTTTGAATTCTTCTTTTAATCAAGGTATCCAAACTATCTCTATTGTACAAGTTTTCATCTCTTTCTAGTATGTATCCAGCTAATTCTAGAGGGTTCTGACAACGAATACAACCGTGAGAGTATGAACGAACTGCTTTTTCAAAAAATCGCTTAGAGGGAGTGTCGTGAATGTAAACGCTGTGTTCATTTGGAAACAATAGTTTAACCAACCCCAAACTATTATAGCTTCCCCCATCTTGTCTTACGCGGTAAGGGAAAGTATTACGACCTATCTTAGACCAATCTACCTTTGATGGATCTATCCTGTCGCCATCTTTGAAAATTTTGTAGTTGTTCTTGGCTAAATAATTACTGTCTTTTTTTAAGTGAGGAAGTATTTCTTTTGATGAAATAGAGTAGGGAACATGCCAAAAGGGATAGGCCACAATTGTCTTCATATCAGCCTTAAATTGTGGGGTTCGGTTATACCTGGTTCCCACCACTACACGGTGTTGGCTTTTTAAACTATCATTAATGTAAAGGTTTAATTCGTAAGCGGGAATATTCACCCAGATATATTTCTCAGGCAAGCTATCTTTCCAACGCCATTTATCCAAAGCTAAAATGGTTCTGTTGTATTTATCTACATTGGATTCATTGAGTGCTTCCACCGTGTTTTTTCCAAGAACTCCATCTGCTTCCAATCCATTCATACGTTGAAATTTCATCAAGGCAAGATTGTAAATAGAATCATCAACTTCCGGACTATCCATATAGCCTTTTGTATAGAGAGCAAGCTTGGCCTCTTGTTTACTTTGAATAGAATCTTCTTGGACAGCGGAAATTTTGTAGTTGATCGTATCAAGTTTGTAGTGCTTTACAAAATTATTAATGCCTTCTAAGGTTTGCGTAAATTTTTCGTGTGGTGAACTGTATCTTAGAATTGATTGTTCCCAAGTCGCAGCCTTTTTGTTTGCGATAAACTCGTTGAGTTTTTCGGGAGCAATAGTATTTAAGGGTTTAATCTTTCTTTGAGCGGTATCTATAAATCCTTGTTCAAGGTCGTTCAGCAAATAAGCCAATTTGAGTGTGATCAAATTTTCTTGTTCAACTAAATCTAATCCGTGAAAACTAGCTAAGGTTTGGTAGCGATTTAAGGGAGTACAAAAGAAATAGTAATTGTTCAATAAATGTTGAAGCGTATCTCCATCAGGAAGTAATAAACTATCATTTACCCAAATTCTTTTATAATCGTTAACTGCATAAAAATCGTTGAGAAATTCAAACTGATCGCTGTTGAGTTTTAAGCTTGAGAATTGAGCATCTTTCAATTGCTTTTCAAAGCGTTCTTGTTCGGTTGGAATATGAGGTTTTTCCTCTGTAGGAGAATTACATCCTATCAGTATGGTGAAAAGAGCGGTAAATAATAGTAGGTTTCTCATTTTTAAGCGCTTATTTTAATGATTGGTCGTCATCAATTAATCTATAGCAGTGTATGAATATTAGTTCTAAAATAATGAAAAATAAGTAGTTCTTATATTTCATGGAGAAAGATTGATAAAAAAATCATAATCCTTAGCTTTGTTCTTAAAATTAGGTATATTTTCGACTTTATGAGTTTCTCGATTACCCTTGTTATTATTATCATTACCGCCTTAATATCGTGGCGTGCTTTTCAGGATAGGGACCTAAAGTATAAAATGATGTTTTACCCCTATAATGTAAAGCATCATAAAGAAGGTTACCGATTTTTTAGTTACATGGTGGTTCATGCAGATTTAACACACTTGTTTTTTAACATGTTTGTACTCTACAATTTTGGAACGGCCATTGAATATATGCTCGATTTCAAATATGGAAACTCTTTGGGGAGCTTTCACTACATCATTTTATATTTAGCAGGAGGTTTGTTTGCTACACTTTGGCCAATGACAAAAAATGCAGATAATCCAAATTACCTGAGCTTGGGAGCTTCTGGTGCTGTATCTTCAGTGTTTTTTGCTTACATCCTTTGGAACCCGGGAGCAACGTTGAATTTTATCATTTTACCGTTTTGGGATATTCCTGCTTGGGTTTTGGGAATAGCGTATTTGGCTTATGAATACTTCATGGCCAAGAAAGGGACGTCTAACATTGGACATGACGCTCACTTTGGAGGAGCAATTTTCGGTATCGTATATGTTCTTTTAATTAATTTTGAAAAAGGACAAGCTTTCATTTCATATATCTTTAATTAATGTCAGAAATTTACATCAACAACAACGGAGAAGTCAAAGCCAATATAGGTGCAACCATCCAGTCTGGAAATAGAGGACATTTGTACGGGGATGGATTGTTCGAAAGTTTAAGAGTACTCAATGGGAAACCTTTGAACGTTGAAGCCCACGTCAATCGTATGATGGAGGGAGCGAAAGTTTTAAAGATCCGTGTTCCGAATTATTACACAGCAGAATTTTTTGAAGAAAAAATCCAAGAATTACTGGATTTATCAGGTATAGATCAAGGAGGAAGAGTAAGAATCTCATTAGATAGAGCCATTGGAGGTACTTATAAACCAGAAAGTAATGAAGCCAATTACTTTATTGAGGTTTACCCCATGGAGCACAACGCGTATACGTTGAATTATAAAGGATTTGAGGTTGATTTATTCATGGAAATGCGCAAGCAAAATGATATACTGGCCAACTTTAAGACCAAGAATGCTTTAGTTTATGTGATGGCTTCTATTGCTGCACAAGAGAAACAGCTAGATGACCTTTTGGTTTTAAACCCTAAGGGAGAGATTTTAGAAGGGTCGAGTTCTAATTTGTTTGTGGTGAGTAATGGGGTTTTATATACGCCAGGTTTGGAAGAAGGTTGTTTGGCAGGTGTGATGCGTATGAAGATCATTAACCTTGCTTTGGCTAACGGAATTAAGGTGTATGAGTGTAATATTATGCCGCAAAACCTGTTGGCTGCAGATGAAATATTTATGACGAATGCCGTAAAAGGGATAACTTGGGTTGGCGGTTATAGAACCAAAAGATACTTCAATAATATGTCGAAAAAATTGACGGATTTATTGAATAAATCTGTAGTTGAACTCGAAGAAAATACAGAAGAAAACTAGATGTACTTAAATAAATTATCGCTTGTCAATTTTAAAAATTACAAGCAAGCAGAGTTTGAACTTTCTCCAGAAGTGAATTGCTTTGTGGGAATGAATGGAGCCGGGAAGACCAACCTTCTGGATGCCGTTCATTATTTAAGTATGTGTAAATCTTACTTAAACCCTGTCGATAGACAAAATATCAACTTTGATGAGAAATTCTTTGTGCTACAAGGAGAGTGGTTTAAAGAACAAAAGAAGATAGATATCTATTGTGCAGTAAAAGCGGGTAGCAAGAAGGTATTCAAGAAGAATAAAGTAGAGTACGAAAAGCTTGCACAGCACATAGGCTTGTTCCCTTCGGTTATGATTTCGCCCTACGATAGAAATTTAATTTCTGAAGGAAGTGAATTGCGTCGAAAATGGATGGATGGAATCATTGCCCAGTTCGATAGAGGCTTTTTAGATAACCTTACCAAATACGTAAAAGTTGTAGAGCAAAGAAACGCCGTTCTAAAACAAATGGGAAGCTTTGGTTTCTTTAACCGAGAAAGTATCGATGTTTGGGACGACCAGTTGGTGCGTTATGGACAAATGGTTTACGAGAGAAGAAAAGACTTCATAAGTGATTTTACTCCCGTTTTTCAAAAGTACTATGCTTTAATTTCTGGTAGTAAGGAAGAAGTTGGTTTTGAGTATAAAAGTCAATTGCACGATGCTGATTTTATGGAGTTAGTAAGACAGGCTGAACGCAACGATTTGAGAAAACAATATTCTACGGTGGGTGTGCATAAGGATGATTTAATATTTACAATAAATGGTCACCCGATTAAGAAATTTGGTAGTCAAGGTCAGCAAAAATCTTATCTTACAGCACTTCGCTTGGCTCAATTTGAATGGCTTAAAGAGCAATTAAATGTTGTACCTATACTCATGTTAGATGATATTTTTGATAAATTAGATAACGAAAGGGTACAACGACTCATGGAACTGGTTCACCAGCATGAGTTTGGACAAGTTTTGGTAACAGATACAGACAAAGAACGTGTGGAGCAAATCTTCAAGGCAATTGAAGTACCCATCCGTTTATTTGAAATAGAAAAGAACGAATTAGAGGAGGTTAATCATGAGTGAAAGAGGTAAGGGAGAAGTAACGTTGGGAGACGCAATTAACAAATTGCTTAAGGCGTATAAACTCGATGATAAGATGGCAGAGATGACCATTATTGATGCTTGGGAAGAAATGATGGGTAAAGCCGTTGCTAATAGGACAGAAAAGATGGTTATCAAAAATGAAGTTTTGTACCTCACTTTGAATTCTTCTGTAATGCGTGATGAGTTAATGCACGGAAAGCAAGTTATCATTCAACGGGTTAATCAACGCGCAGGATTTGAAATGATTAAAGATGTCTGGTTCGGATAGGTCGTTAACCTGTAAATTTATTCGGTGTTAAACCTGTATGTTTTTTAAAAAATCGAATGAAATAAGAAGAGTCCTCATAGCCAAGAGCATCCGCAACTTCAACCACTCTATAATCGGCATGTATCAACAATTTTTTAGCTTCTAAAATGATACGGTCTGCTATAAATTGAGAGGCTGTAATGTTTAATGTATCCTTTACAATTCTATTCAAATGTTTAATAGATACATTGAGCTGATCTGCGTAGAAATTTGGAGATTTCTGGATTTTGTAGTTCTGATTCACCAAGGTTTCAAACACTTGTAGTTTCAATAAATAACTCACTTTACTTTCTTGCTTCCCTTGTTGGTCCGAGTATAAGCGTGCAAAATTGATGTAGATTAAATCAATCAATGAAGCTCTTTTAATGGCAGAAAAAGAGTCTTCAAGGTCTTCTTGCATAAGTAATTCAAAATACGGAAGGTTTTGATCCTGTTCTTCTTTGCTGAGATAGATAACGGGTGGGTTGTATAACGAAAAGTAAAAAGGGAAATCGTGTAACTGCCGGTTTTGATAATTTAAATCGTAAAAGCCCTTTGAGTGAAAAAAGATATAACCTTCTGCTTTCTCATCAAAAGTCCAATGATGCATACTACCAGGTTTCAAAAAAAATACGCTTCCAGGTTTTACTTCGTAACTCTTAAAGTCAATTTCATGCCTTCCTCTTCCTTGTGTGAATAAAACACAGATATAGAAGTCGTGCTTGTGCGGTTTGTGAATGAAGTGGTGAGTAAGCAGATGTTCTCTTAAATCATTTACGTAGAACTCCTTTGTTTTAGTTTTAAACTCTTTTATCGTGTAAATAGGGAGGGTTTGCATGAAGTTTATTTTTATACAAATGTCTGAATAATACTATTAGTTTAAAAACTCTTATATTATATTTTTATCTTGTTGAGCAAATTCAGTCAAACACGTCTTAATATGCTTAAGTTACCATGAAATATTTTCTTTTTACAATATTAATGTTCGCAGGCTCACTAGAAACTTGTGCTCAACAAAGCGATACAACAATAATCAAAGATCACTTTGTAGCTATAACAAAATCAGGAGAGTATAGACATTATAAGAATGTAAAAGAATTAGACAGGGTTGCAGGTTATATAAAATCCATATTCGAAGCTTATTCAGATAGTGTATGGTTTCAGAATTTCACCGTGGATGGCAGGGAGTATAAAAATGTAATTTGTTCCTTTGGTCCTGTAGACGGGAAGGCTACAGTTATTGGAGCCCATTATGACGTGTGCGGATTGCAAGAAGGTGCGGATGATAACGCAAGTGGAGTAGTAGGCTTGTTAGAATTAGCCCGACTATTAAAGGATAAACCTCTAAATAAACGCGTTAATCTGGTGGCATATTCATTGGAAGAACCGCCTTATTACGGAACCCAAAATATGGGGAGTTTTATTCATGCCAAAAGTTTAATAGAAGATAGTGTTGAAGTAGAGCTTATGGTAAGCCTGGAGATGATCGCGTATTTCAAAGATGAAAAGCATACACAAGATTATCCGTCAAAATTTTTATCGCTCTTCTATGGCAAGCGAGGGAATTATATAACGCTCGTTCAGAAAATAGGAGCTCACAAAAATGTTGGGAAATGGAGTAGGAAGTACAAGCGCTTGGTAGAAGTGAAAGCCAAGCGTTTTAAAGGCCCGGAGAACCTTGTGGGTATTGGTTTCTCTGATCATAGGAATTACTGGCATTTTGGTTTTCCTGCGCTCATGATTACCGATACTGCCTTTTTTAGAAATAAACATTATCATCAAAAAACAGATGTTATGGAAAACCTAGACTATTACCGTATGTCTTTAGTGATTGACGGAGTTTTTGCTATGCTTTAAGCGTTGTCATCACTGTCTTCCATCTCAAATATATCTTCTACAGTGCATTTAAAAACCTTGGCCATTTTTAAGGCAAGAAGGGTAGAAGGAATGTATTTGCCTTTTTCAGTAGCATTAATGGTTTGTCTACTAACTCCTATTTTGTCTGCTAATTGAGCTTGAGTCATGTCGTTTTTCGCACGTTCAACTTTTATGTTATTCTTCATGACTCATTTGTTTTTTTAGTTGATATTTTTTCCACTGATAGCGCAAAATAAAGAAGATAAGAATAGTGAATAAATTATAGAGCATTACCTGTAAAAAGGAAAAGTTGTAAATGAATAGAAAACAAAGAATCAGC
>NZ_JBVCPV010000127.1:0-8759 GCF_057456495.1 Lishizhenia sp.
AGTTAGCTCCTGAAGAAATCCACTCAAGACTTGCGTCTGAGGTTGATGCAGAATTCACAAAAAAGTCTGTTACTGGAGAACACTGTGCTGTAGCAGTAAGTGGACCAATCGCTGTTGATGTATCACTTAAAGATACACAGTTTTGATATACGTAAAAATCGTACGTGTTACCTGCTGTTAATCCTGTAACAGTAGATGGCGCACCTGTATTATTCACGTAAGTACCTGTTCCTGGTGTAAATCCAGATGGACCATATTCTACAATGTAGTTTGATCCTGACCCTGCCCAATCTAAGGTAACAGAAGAAGCCGTTGCTCCTAATACAGATCCGTTAGAAGGTGCAAAACAAAACGTTGACCCATCAAAAACCTCTACATCATCTAACAAGAAGTCATTGTAATACGCATACGTTGTATTGGTTGGTTCACCTCTAAATCTAAATTTAATAAGGCTTGTGTTGTAGATATATGGAGTAAAATCATAGTAATACTCTGTCCAAGCACCACCATTTTCTCCTTGCTCTAAAGCAACCGTTACCCAAGAACTACCATTCCAAGCCTCTACAAAAAGCTCATTGTACGTTCCCATTAAATTTAAATACGAAGTATTAGATACGTGACTGATGTGCCAAAATCTTAGTGCTGGTGCACCCATACCCGTAACATCAATTTCTGGAGATTCTAAACAAGTTCCTGCATCTGGAACAGAAAAATCTATCCATGCAAAATCTGAACTTGATATACCTCCAGTGTGATCTTGTGTTCCTGAAACATCGTATCCAGGATTACCGTTAAATACCCAACCACTTCCCGTTGTTTGGTATGTTGACCAACATGTAGGTGCGGAATTTGACGTAAAGTTTTCAATAAATGGTGCAGCAAGTGGTGTACACTGCGCACTCACCCCGAAAGCTGCGAGGAGCATTGCGGAGACCATTAGTAATTTCTTTTTCATTTTTAAAAGTTTATTCATTCGCTCTATAAACGATATACAGTATAATTGGGTTGGAAATATTTCACACATTTTCAAATATTTGTTAATGCATGACCCGCGCTTCAAATTCTAGTTCGTTTCTTCAATATTCCTATCTTTGAAAATCTGAAAAAAAACAACGATGAATTTATCATTAGAAAATAAAACTGCCGTAGTTTGTGGTAGTACTCAAGGAATTGGATTAGCAAGTGCAAAAGAATTAGCTCTATTAGGTGCTAATTGTGTTTTAGTAGCGAGAAACGAAGACAAGTTACAAGCTGCCGTTGCAGAGTTAAGCAACAACGGAAAACAAAATCACAGTTACCTAGTAGCTGATTTTTCTCAACCCGAACAATTAAAATCAATTATTGGTGGATGGGCAAAAGACAACCAAGCCCATATATTAATTAACAATACTGGAGGACCAAAAGGAGGACCAATCCATGCAGCAGAAATCTCTGAATTCACCAATACCTTCCAACAACATTTAGTTTGTAACCATATCATGGTTCAAGCCCTAATGGATGGTATGAAAGCTGCTGGATACGGTAGAATTGTAAACATTATTAGTACAAGTGTTAAACAACCATTAGATGGTTTAGGAGTTAGTAACACTATTCGTGGAGCGGTTGCCAACTGGAGTAAAACATTGGCCAATGAATTGGGTCAATTTAACATCACTGTTAACAATGTATTACCCGGAGCAACGAATACAGTTCGTTTAAGTTCAATCATTGAGAACAAAGCTGATAAAACTGGTGGAAATGTTGAGGACATTAAGCAAGGGATGGCGAATCAAAGTCCAATGAAAAGAATTGCTGAACCAGAAGAAGTTGCCAATGCAGTTGCCTTCTTATGTTCACCTGCCGCGAGTTACATCAATGGAATTAACGTTCCAGTAGACGGAGGAAGAACTAAATCATTATAGGTTAACACCAAAAACAAAAAAGGAGACGAAATCGTCTCCTTTTTTTATTTCAATACGTTGACATGGCCAACGATAATATCTTCATCATTATTGATGGATTTATATTTCACTTTATAAATGTACGTACCATCCTTCACAATTCTACCTTGCGGGTTTGTTCCATCCCATTGGAAATTCACATCTTGAGAACTAAAAATTAATTCACCCCATCTATTAAAGATTCCTATTTCAAACTCCACCACATTCACCGCACTCACTTCGAAGACATTGTTATGCCTATCATTATCTGGGGTAAAGGTATTGGGTATGTATAAATAAAACTCTGGTAGAATTACAATCGGTTTAGAAATTGAATCTATACACCCCTTATCATCCTCTCCAATCAGTTGCACAATGTATGTACCTGGTTCATCATAAGTATTGTTCGGATGGACCATATTAGAAGTATTGCCATCACCAAAGTCCCAAGAATAATAAACCGAATTCAGGGAAAGGTTTTGGAAAGTAATCGGTAAATCTTGATATACTGTTCCTGAGCTAATGGTAAAATCAACTGTTGGTTTAACAACAACGACTTGTACATACTCTGAAACCGTGAAGGTTCCACAATCATCGTAAACCTGAACCTCATAGGTCGTCGTACTCAATGGATTTACCGTAACCGTTGTTGAACTATCATTCAAATCTGGCCAATAGAAATAGTAATTTCCAAAACCACCCGTTGCAGAGGCCGTAAGTGTAACAGATTCTCCCGGACATATTTGCGGTGGATCTGTAATTGAAACTTCTAACGGGGGACTTAAAACGGTAAAGTCAATGGTATCACTAATTACGTTCCCACATTGATCTGTTACAACAATCGCATATACTGTGCTGGTATCTGGAGCGATATTTAACGAATCTGCTGTACTCACATATCCATCCTCACTACTCCACCATGAATATTGATAAAAACCAGCTCCTCCTGAGGCATTACTATAGAGTGTATAAGGTACGTAAGGACATTGTTCAATAATATCCCCTGTCGCATTCAGCTCCAATGGCGGATATAAGGGTACGGTAACCTCAACGGTTGTTTGCGCTGTTTGATCTAAACAATCATCTGTTACTGCCACTGAATAGGTTGTGGTAGATGTTGGACTCACAACGATGGACTGGGTAGTGTCTCCTGTATTCCAGAGGTAGGTATAACTCCCTCCTCCGCCTGAAGCTGTTGCCGTTAATTGAACCAGTTCTCCTGGACAAATGACGGTTTGATCTGCCACTTCCACTTCAACATTCTCCAAATCATTGATAAATATCTCAAAAGTTTGGGCATTATTATTCCCACAAGCGTCGGATATAAAAAAGTCTAGAATAATATTTTCTTGGCCTTCAGCAATACCATCCGCTAAGGCTGTAAAAGTAAATGTTTGCGTGACCTGGCCCGGTGTAAAATTAATTGCATTCGGAATATTCGTGTAGTCTACACCTTCTGTAGCTGTACCCGAAGGAACTATAGTAATCGTTTCTGCTTGGTCTACACGGTAACCATGTCTTGTAATTTCAAAAGTTGCATCCACACAACCTTCTGCCATGATGTTCGATGCCCCAAATGCTAAACTAGACAAACTATAATCAATCGTTACAGGTGATTCAGAACTCAATGAGTTCGCTTCCAAGAAAATACCGGAGTCATACAACCCATCACCGACATCGGCAATGGCTATAATTAGGTGATAGGTTTCTCCACATTCTACCGCACTAATTGCTTGTAAAGGCGTTGTAAAACCATCGTATTGAACGTAGTAATTATTTGAATTTTCAGGAAAGGTACTTCCGTTACCATTATTTACATAATAAGCACAGTTCATACAGTTCCCATTATTATTGAAACCGTTATTTACATTGTTGATCGCTACAGGATCATTGGTCCCTGGTATAAGTGCCATATTTTTTTCTCCCCCAGGGATACCCGGACCAGAGATGAAGAAGGCAAAGACATCATTGAATTCAGAATTTACGAATTCAGGATACTCCTCAGAGGCGAAAACATAATTAAACTTTACGGTATCACTAAAAGGGATGAAATCAAATTCTAGAATCGTGGCATCAAAAGTTGAACTTCCGTTAACGAGTGCATCTAATTTTGTAAAACCTCCACCGTTCAAACTTACCCCAGCACTTGCTTGATTATTTGGCCCGTGTGGTCCGGCAGGATTATTGGCTATAGTACCTGTGGTAAGAATTACCCCTTCATCCAAACCAATATTGGTGTTTGCCCCGTTGAAATAACCTATAGAACCAGGAGACCCAACGTAGTTTACGTTGGAGATTTGAACCCCTGTTCCGAGCAACACATTTTGCACCAAATTATTCGGCGTGTTATTGCTGGTAACCAACTGACCGAAGGCCGTTTGACTAAGGATTAATAATATTAAGATTAGACTTCTCACTAGTTCTTATAAAAATAACGAAAAAAAGACAATAAAGTTGTTTTAAACTAAACAATAAGTAAGCCAAAATTTTATAAAATCTACCTCTCCAATTTTAATTTGACAACTAAGGATGTTATATTCACCGAAAGCCTTCTATTTTTGTTAAAATGAAAGAGAAAACGAGTTTTTGGAAAAAGTTAACACGCACGACTAAAATCGCTGGGTACAATACAGAAACCTTTCAGGAAAAATGGGGCTTCAAATTGAACCGCATACAGATGTTGAGTTTGATGATTTTACTTACACTCATCATTGCAGGAATCGTTCTCTCTCTACTCATCTTCACTCCTCTTGGCTACCTCATGCCAGAAGGATATTCGAATCCAAACAAGGAGAAATATGAAAAAGCCTTGGAAGAAACCAAGCGCTTAGAACACGAAATTGAAACGCGAGATCTATACTTGGAAAACCTTAAAAAAGTGATTTTAGGTGATATATCAGTAGACTCTGTGTACTACAGTAAACCCGAAGAAATCAATCTAGAAAACATAGAATTAGATACAGCGCGCTCTCAAAATGAGTTAAAATTAGCCGCAGAAATTAACAAGTCTATCGAAGAAGGAAATGTAAATCAAACGACAACCATTGATGTGGGCGACTTACTTTTCATGGATCCTGTAAAGGGAGTGATTAGTCAAGGATTCAATAACGGAAATCATCCAGGTGTTGACATTAGTGTTTCGGAGGGTAGTAATGTTAAAGCTTGTTTAGATGGAATTGTCATTTCAAGTTTATACTCAGAAGAAGACGGGTATTCCATCATTATTGCTCATGAAAATGGATACACAACGATTTACAAACACAATCAAGAAAATTTAAAACACGCTGGAGATAAAATCAAAAAGGGAGATATAATTGCTTTGTCTGGAAATACAGGAGAACATACTACAGGACCTCATCTTCACTTCGAAATTTGGCAAAATTCTGAACCAATCAATCCTTTAGGACTCATGTCCTTCAAGTAAATAGCTTAAGGCAGTAGGCTTTTCAATAAAATCAATTATTTTTGCGGCGTTAAAATCCAGTTATGAAAAAAGACGTTCAAAATATTGTAAAAGCTATGAACCAGAGATTTGTAGCACACCCATGGCACGGAATTACTATCGGAGAAGATACGCCAAAGAAGATCAATGCATTTATCGAAATCATTCCTTCTGATGCTATCAAGTACGAAGTAGACAAAGATTCTGGGTACATTATGGTTGACAGACCACAGAAGTTTTCTAACCACATGCCATGCATGTACGGATTTGTTCCACAAACTTACTGTGATACTAAAGTTGCTGAATACGCAAACGAAAAAACAGGAAGAACGAACATCGTAGGTGATGAGGATCCATTAGATATCTGTGTGCTTTCTGAAAGAGAAGTTAACCGTGGAAACATCTTGGCAGAAGCTATTCCTGTTGGAGGATTTAGAATGATAGATGGTGGTGAGGCAGATGATAAAATTATCGCTGTATTGAAAGGTGACCAAGCTTACGGAAACATTCAAGACATCACTGAGATTCCAGAAATGGTTTTAAACAGAGTAAAACACTTCTTCTTAACGTACAAAGATTTAGAAGGTACTGCTAAAGAAGTTGAAATTACGCATGTTTACGGTAAAGAAGAAGCATACGAAGTAATCAAGAGAAGTAACGAAGATTACATCAACAAATTCGGTAATGCAGACGAAAACTTAGTAAATGCTTTGTTAGAAGCAATGAAGGTTAACGCTTAATTACAGATTACAACATTATAATAAAAACCTCGTTCTAATTTTAGAGCGAGGTTTTTTCTTTTTCAGAACTTCCTTACTTTGGCAACTCAACTCAGTTTATAACTATGCGCAGTTTACTTCTCTTATTACTTCTTCCTCTCTTTGGATTTGGACAAATTAAGTTCAGTCAAACAAAATTTGACTTGGGCGAAATTAATGTAAACACACCGCGATATATAGACTGCAGGGTGGAGAATAAAGGAAAATCAGCCCACTATATTTTATCCGTTAAAACACCTCCAGAAGTAACCTACATACACCAAGGGTCATTACTACAACCCGCCGACGGTATCACTTTGCGCATACAAGCAAATCCGAAAACAAAAGGTAGGTTCGCTTACACCATTTTAGTATATACCAGCGATAAGCAAACCCCTACGGAAATCGTTATTAAGGGGAATGTGAAATCCTTGCCTAGAAAATTAGATAACAACTTTACGCGCTGTCCGGCTTTTGGCGTAAAAACACCCCAAACGATAGCAGAAGAAACGAGTTTTCAACTTACCGTTTTGGTAAGAGACTCCATCACACAAGAACCTCTTGCTAAGAGTGAGTTGGTATTGTTGCAACGCGGAAAACCCGTAGTGGAGGATAGAACGGACAAAAATGGAGAACATACAAGTAAAGTACCCTTAGGTTACACCTATTTTTACGCTGCTCATCCTGGTTATTACACCAAAGAGAAGGGTGCTTACATCAACTTCCAGCGCAATTATATAATTATAGATTTAGTAAAAGCACCAACGTCAATCCCCGAGCCTCTTCCAGAAGAAATAGCTGAAGAAACTGTAGTAGTTGAGGAAGAAATCGAAGAAGTAGAGGCCCCACTAGAAACGGAAGAAGAGGAAATTGAAATCGTTCTCGAAGAAGAGCCTCAAGAAGAAACGGTAGTAATCGTTATTGAAGAAGAGCCTAAACCGACAGAAGAAGAGTTAGTAGAAAGCCCTGCCGAACCTGAGGTTGTGGAAGAAGAAGTAACTCCTATCCCAACCGAAGAAACTCCACAAATTGTTGAGTTAAAAGATTTGGATTCGAACAACTTCTCTGAAGAATATTTCTTGCCGACCAATGTCGTTTTTGTAATTGATGTGAGTTCTTCGATGCGCTCGCACGAAAAACTGGAATTGATGAAGTATTCCCTTTATCAACTTACAGACATGTTGCGTCCAACCGATAAAATTGCCTTGGTTAGTTACTCCTCTGATGTGGAAGTATTGATGAGTGCTACCTCGGGTATGTACAAGGACTCTATTAAAGCCATGGTAGAAAGCATGGAAGCCTCTGGATATACTTCCGGTGGTGAAGCCATTAAAATTGGGTACAAAGAAGCCTTAAAAAGCTATATACCGGATGGAAACAACCAAGTGATTATAATTACAGATGGTGCATTCAACAGAAATTCTAACGATTACAAGCGTACGATTAGAAGATATAAGCGCAAAAATATTCACTTAAGCGTGGTAGGTATTAAGAATTCTCCGAGAGCAAAAGCCGAAATGGAAAAGGCAAGTACGATTGGTCAAGGTACCTTTATCCCAATCAACAATTTGAGTGATGCCCGTCACAATTTGGTGCAGGCTATACGAAGGTTGAGTTATAGATATTAGTTTGATGGTTTGAGGAATTTGTCTCTCGGTTCTACTCGAGAACCTGTTATCGTAGGTTCTCCTTGATTTGTGGGATTTAAAAATTTAAGCATCAACCTGCGATTGATTATTTAAATATATAAAGACATAAACTCTTAGCACTCTCTGTGAAAAGCTTTGTGCGCTCCGTGGTTTAAACCACATCAATCACAATTTGTTAGAATCTTCGACAAACTTCAATCCCCTATACTTGCTTGAACGAAAGGTTCTCGAGCGGAGTCGAGAGATGAATTGTTGAATCCTTAATTCTTTGAATTATTGATTCTTTAAACTCCACCTCAACTAAATTCTCAAACTCAACACTTCCTTTCTAAAATCTAAAAGTCTAACGGTCTCAAAGGCTCCGTTCCACTTTAGAAACTCTCCAAATTCGTTAAAGATTTTACAACATGCATACTCAGTATTTTTTAATGTTTATTTTTGTTGGTGAAGAAACATGGAAACAACACGTAAAATAGCGGTTATTGGAGGTGGTAGTTGGGCTACTGCATTGGTTAAAATATTGGTAACTAACTTACCTAAAGTAGGTTGGTGGATGCGTAACGAAGATGCTGTAGAACACATCAAGAAATACAAGAAAAACCCACGCTATTTACAGTCTGTAGAATTTGACACAGATAAGATAGATGTTACCACAGATATTGTACGTGTTATTGAAGAAGCGGAGATATTAATCATTGCTACACCTTCTGCCTTTTTAAATGATTTGTTCGAACCTATCGATAAGTCAATTTTTAAAGGAAAGTATGTTTTTTCTGCCGTGAAAGGTATCGTTCCAGAATACAATGCTATTCCTGCGCGCTTCATCCACAAAACTTTTGATATTCCTTACGATGATATCGGTATTATTTGTGGACCTTGTCACGCCGAAGAAGTAGCCCTAGAGCGTTTATCTTACCTTACTTTAGCTTGTTCTAACGAAGAATTGGCCGAAGAAATGGCCGAAATCATGGCTTCGCGTTTTATCAAAACA
>NZ_JBVCPV010000128.1:0-8713 GCF_057456495.1 Lishizhenia sp.
AAGCAGGTTGAACACCAGGAATGGGTAAAGTAGCAAACGTTGGCTTAGTTGGGGTTATATACGCTAACGGAGACAACATCATACCTCCGGTTTCTGTTTGCCACCAAGTATCAACAATCGGACTCTTACGCTTTCCAACATTGTCGTTATACCAGTGCCAAGCCTCTTCATTGATAGGTTCACCAACTGTTCCCAAAACTTTTAAAGAAGTTAAATCATGCTTTTCTACATAATCTATTTGTTGTTTGGCCAGCGCCCTTATTGCAGTAGGTGCTGTATAAAATTGATTTACTTTGTGTTTCTCCACTACATCCCAAAATCTATCGTAACTCGGGTAACTTGGAACTCCTTCGAACATTAAAGTAGTTGCCCCGTTGGCCAAAGGTCCATAAACAATGTAGCTATGTCCTGTAATCCAACCTATATCTGCCGTACACCAATACACATCTCCTTTTTGATATTGGAACACATTTTTAAAAGTATATGCTGTATACACCATGTATCCACCACAGGTATGTACCATTCCTTTCGGCTTTCCTGTAGACCCAGAGGTATAAAGTATAAATAATGGATCTTCAGCTTCCATTATCTCGGCAGGACAATCTTCGCTGGCAGTTTCCATTAAGGGAGCCATCCACTCATCTCTTCCTTCCACTAGATTTACCGCACTATTTGTTCGTTTTACAACCAAACATGTCTCCACACTTGTACATGATTCCAAAGCTTCATTTACAATGGATTTCAAATCAATATCTTTCGCCCCACGATATGCACCATCAGAGGTAATGACCATTTTACATGAACTATCCTTAATTCTGGAAGCCAAAGCACTAGAAGAAAATCCAGCAAAAACTACCGAATGAACAGCGCCAATTCTAGCACAAGCCAATAAAGCAATCGTTAATTCGGGAATCATAGGCAAATAAATACAAACTCTATCTCCCTTAACAATTCCTTTAGACTTTAAAACATTGGCCATTTTATTTACGGCAATAGAAAGTTCTTTGTAAGTGTATGTTTTGTACTCTTCAGCGGGATCATTTGGTTCGAAAATCAAGGCAGTTTTATCAGCATTCACTACCAAATGTCTATCTATACAATTTTCTGTAATATTCAATTGAGCTCCATCAAACCAAGTTACCTTTGCCTCTTCTTTATTCCAGTTTAAAACTGTATTCCATTTCTTTCTCCACACAAAATGCTCTTCGGCAATTTCTCCCCAAAACACTTCTGGGTTGCGGACAGACTTACGGTAAACTTGAAAATATTCTTCTAGGTTTTTGATATGATAATTACTCATGTTGATCTTATATTTTTAGCTATGAAGACTAAAAATACATTTTTCAGATAAACTTCAAGAAGTAATTTTCAACTACTTAAAAAATCATCGATTAAAGCGATAAGAAATTCTTCATGATAATTTTACCCTCAGGCGTCATAACACTTTCTGGATGGAATTGCACGGCGTAAATTGGTAATTTTTCATGTTCAAAAGCCATCAGTACATCACTTTGAGATAATGCCGTAATATTTAATCCTTTTGGTAAGGGTCTTTTCACAGCCCATGAATGATATAATCCAACCTTAAATTCCTCTGGAACTTCCTTAAAAAGTTGATTGGGCATAATCTGAACACACTGGTCTTCCACACCATGATTCACGCGATCTAAATTGTATAATTCTCCTCCGAAAAACTCTGCTAAAGCTTGCATACCTAAACATACACCCAGCATCGGTTTCTTGTCGTAATACATAGCTATAAGCTCCATTAATTTACCAGCATCCTTTGGAAGGTGCGGACCGGGAGAAAGAATAATTTTATCGTACTTCTCAACGGATGCGAGATCTATTTCATTATTCCTTATAACATCCACCTTGGCTCCTATCTCTTCGCAGTAGTGAAATAAATTATAGGTAAATGAATCAAAATTATCAAGAAGAAGTACGTTCACGGCTTTTTTTCCTTCAAAATTATTAAACTTGTCGAATAGGAAAAATAATGATGAAGAAAATATATCAAATCCCAGGAGCTCCTGCTCCTATCGGACCATATAGTCAGGCAGTAGAAGCAAATAACACGCTTTATGTGAGTGGACAAATTCCTATTGATCCTAAAACAGGAACATTGAATGATTCTTCTGTTGCCCTTGCAACACAGCAAGTAATGCAAAATATCAAGGCTCTTGTTGAAACAGCAGGCTTGGAAATGAGCAACATTGTAAAATGCAGTATTTTCTTAAAAGACATGGACAATTTCTCCCTTGTTAACGAAGAATATGCGAAATTCTTTCCTTCAGAAGCGCCGGCTAGAGAGACTGTTCAGGTAAGTAAACTTCCCATGGACGTTGATGTTGAAATATCTTGTATCGCTGTGCGTTTCTAACTATGAATAACCCATTTAGACAATGAAAAAACTATTAATACTTACTTTATTTACCCCATTAATTTTTGGTTTAGCTTCTTGTAAGAAGAAAATCACTGAATTCTATATTACTGACACATCTCAAGTGGTTGTTCAATCCAATGCCGTCATTAATATCCCCTTCAATATTAGCACTCCAGACATGGAAACCAATTACGAAGGAGAATTCGAAGCCAATGACACGCGTAAAGAAAACATAGATCAATTAAAACTTACTCAACTTAAGTTAGAGATTACAGATCCTACAGATTACACTTTTAGCTGGCTAGAGTCCGTAGAGATTTATATCTCTAGTGATAATCTTCCTGAAAAAAGAGTTGCCTTCAAAACCTACATTTCAGATAATGTTGGTAAATCTATCGTTTGTGATGTTGAAGATGTGAACTTAGGAGATTACATCCAGGAAGATGCCTTTAAACTAAGATTGAATACAGTTACGGATGAATACTTCACAGAGGATGTATACATCAATTTAACTACAGAGTTCTTTGTAAAAGCAAAAATATTTAAAAACTAATTGGAAGATCCTAGTCTTGACATCAGTGTTGTAATTGTAAATTACAACGTAGAGTATTTCTTAGAACAATGCTTGAATTCAGCGTTTAAATCACTTGAAAAAGTGAGCGGTGAGATTTTCGTTGTGGATAACAATTCTATAGATGGATCTGTAGAAATGGTCAGAAAGAAATTCCCAGCAGCTAAAGTCATTGCCAACAAGGATAACGTTGGTTTTTCTAAGGCGAACAACCAGGCCATGCGTATCGCCAAAGGGAAATACGTTTTGCTTTTAAACCCCGATACCGTTGTAGAAGAAGATACTTTTGAGAAATGTGTCAACTTCATGGATGCTCACCCTGATGCTGGCGGTTTAGGTGTGAGAATGATAGATGGTAAAGGAAAGTTTTTACCAGAATCTAAGCGAGGACTTCCAACACCAGCTGTAGCATTTTACAAAATTTTCGGAATCTCTAAGCTGTTTCCAAAATCAAAGAAATTTGGACAATATCATTTGGGGTACTTAGATGAATTTGAAACCAACGAAGTAGAAATACTAAGTGGAGCATTCATGCTTATGTCTAATGAAGCCCTTCAAAAAGTGGGATTGTTAGACGAAACTTTCTTCATGTATGGAGAGGATATCGATTTAAGTTATAGAATCATTCAAGGAGGTTTTAAAAACTATTACTTCCCTGAAACTCAAATCATACATTACAAGGGTGAAAGCACGAAGAAAAGCAGTATTAACTATGTCTTTGTATTCTACAGAGCCATGGTAATATTTGCCGAAAAGCACTTTAGTCAAAAAAACGCTAAGGTATTTTCATTCCTCATTAACCTTGCTATTTATTTTAGAGCAGGCTTGGCGTTAACTTCTCGTTTTATCAAACATGCCTTCCTCCCCGTAACAGATCTAACATTTATTATTACAGGATTAGTATTACTTACCAATTACTGGAGTAAGGCTAACATTGAATTCCCCAGTGGAGTTTTAAAATATGCTCTTCCCGCATACGGCATCACATGGTTACTAAGTAATTTCTTTCAAGGAGGCTATGATAAACCCATCAAGCTCAAGAAATTCTTTTCGGGTTCATTGATAGGTACCGCAGTAATTTTAATGGTCTATGCACTGCTGCCCAAAGACTATCAATTTTCCAGACTTTACATACTTATCGGAACATTATGGGTGATGTTCTATTACCTTCTCTCTCGAGTTTTCTTGCATTTTGCTGTAGGCAAAAGCTTTGATTTATTTGGGAATAAAAACAAGAAATTCGCAATTGTAGGTTCTCCAAAAGAAAGTGAAAGAGTTGCCAATATTTTAGCACAGACCAATCAAAAAATTGACAAGGTACTCTTTGTAGGTACGCAAGAACACAAAGAAGCGGGCCAAGTAGGTGTAGTAAGTCAGCTTGATCAAATCGTACACATTGAAAAAGTAGATGAAATCATATTTTGTGCAAAAGACAACACTGCAGAAAGCATCATTGGTTGGATGTCTGCAATAGACGGTACAGATTTAGATTTTAAAATTGCTCAACCCGACAGTATGTATTTAATTGGTTCTAACAGCGTAGATACTTCTGGAGATCTTTACGTGATGGATATCAATGCTATTGTGAGCAATAAGAACAAACGCAACAAACGCATTTTCGACTTTACAGGAGGATGTATATTACTGGTTTTATCTCCACTACTTATTTGGTTTTACTCCAAAAAATCAAACTTCATATCGAACGTATTTTCGTTGATTGTAGGCGTGAAATCATTTGTAGGATACAGCAGTTCTGCAAAAGAAACCAACTCCTCCCTACCCAAGATAAAACATGGTATTCTAAGTCCCGAAGATGCACAAAATGTTAATTCTAAAACGGGAAGCGTTAACATCCCTGTTTTTAAGTTAAATTTAATCTACGCAAGGGATTACACCTTAACGAAGGATATTAAAATTTTACTCAATTCTTGGCGACAACTAGACAGATAAACTGGTTGTAAATCTTGATGAATCGGAAATTTCGGTTATTTTTGCACTCGAAAACAAGACAAATCTATTCAAACATAATATGGCGCAGGTTGAAATTCGTCTTCCTAAAATGGGAGAAAGTGTTACAGAAGCCACGATAACTAACTGGTTGAAAGAAGTTGGTGATACAGTGGAAATGGATGAGCCTCTAGTAGAGGTAGCTACAGATAAAGTAGACAACGAATTACCATCAGAAGCAGAAGGAACTTTGATCGAAATCAGATTCGACAAAGACCAAGTTGCTCAAGTAGGAGATGTAATTGCCGTGATATCAACAGACGGTGAGTCAGCTCCAGTAAAAGAAACGCCAGCAAAAGAAGAAGCTCCTAAAGCTGCAGTAGAGGTTATGGACCAAGTGGAACAGGCTGTTGAAACTGCAAACGGTGGGGATTTGGATAAAAACGGACCTAGCGGAAAATTCTACTCACCATTAGTAAGATCTATAGCTTCAACTGAAGGTATTTCAATGGCTGAATTGGAAACGATTACAGGTACTGGTTTAGCTGGAAGAGTTACGAAGAAAGACATTTTAGCATACATTGATGATAAAGCAGCAGGAAAAGTAGCAGCACCAAAAGCGGCAGCTCCGGCTCCAGCAGCAGCTCCAGCGGCGCCATCTGCACCAGCAGCGGCTCCAGCTCAAGGAGGTATGTTAGCAAATATTAAACCTGCAGCGGTTCCACCAATGCAAGGTGACGAGATTATCGAGATGGACAGAATGAGAAAAATGATTTCTGACCACATGGTAATGTCTAAGCACGTTTCTCCTCACGTTACTTCATTCGTTGAAGCAGATGTAACAAACATCTGGAACTGGAGAAACAAAGTAAAAGGAGAATTCAAGAAGAGAGAAGGTGAAAACATTACATTCACTCCTATCTTCATGGAAGCTGTTGTTAAGGCAATTAAAGACTTCCCTATGATTAACGTTGCGGTTGATGGAAACAAAATCGTTAAACGTA
Organism: Lishizhenia sp.; assembly: GCF_057456495.1. Taxonomy (NCBI): domain Bacteria; kingdom Pseudomonadati; phylum Bacteroidota; class Flavobacteriia; order Flavobacteriales; family Crocinitomicaceae; genus Lishizhenia; species Lishizhenia sp. Next base: position 5,909 of record NZ_JBVCPV010000128.1, read on the forward strand.
AGAATATCAATTTAGGAATGGCTACAGCTCTTCCTTCTGGAAACTTAATTGTTCCTGTAATTAAGCAGGCAGACAGATTCAACTTAACGGGCTTAACGAAAGCAGTAAATGAGTTGGCTGTTAACGCAAGAGACAACAAATTGAAACCAGAAGATATTCAAGGTGGTACTTACACAGTAACCAATGTTGGTACTTTCGGAAACGTGATGGGTACGCCTATCATCAACCAACCGCAAGTTGCAATTCTTGCCTTAGGAGCGATTAGAAAAGTTCCTGCGGTTATTGAAACTCCAGAAGGTGACTTTATCGGAATCCGTTACAAAATGTTCTTATCTCACTCTTACGACCACAGAGTTGTAGATGGTGCTTTAGGAGGAATGTTTGTAAAACGTGTTGCTGATTACCTAGAAAGTTTCGACGTTAATCGAGAATTCTAACAGATTAGAAAATTTTAGTTAATCCCATCGTTTCTACGATGGGATTTTTTTTATTTTTGTTAGCATGATCCGAACTATAATAGCGCTGCTTTTCTTACTAAGTTTCAATGCTTTTAGTCAATACAACTGGAAGGATTTAGAGTCTATTATCAACAAAGGAAATACCAAAACCCTTCTTACCCATAATTACAAATTACTTGAACAGGGCGTTTACTATCAAGCCTCGTTGATAAGCTCCAAATTACTTGAGAAAGACAGTCTCTCTTACAATAACAATTTCAGACATGGCTTTGCCTTGCTGAACATGAGTTCTAATTACAATCAAGCATTTCCTTTCCTTAAATATGCTGTAGACAGTGTTGTAGAAAATTTTGACTTTTACAATTACAGAGAAAAAGCAGCTCCTATCGACGCCTACTATCAATTAGCGCGCTGTTATCACCTCAAAGGAGATATCGAAAATGCGCGAAAATATTACCAGCTTTTTATCAGTAAAGAAAAATTAAACACTCCCGCTTACAAAACAGCGGAGTTAAACCTTATTCAATGTGATAATGCAGAAGATGCTCGTTTTTACAAATCACACGTGCATTTAGAAGGTTTGGGGAATACGGTGAATACCGAGTATCCTGAGTACGCAAGTATTATTTCATATGACGGTCGTTCACTTTACTTTACCTCAAGAAGATTAAGAGCTGACGAGTCCAACGCTTCTGAACTAGATCCTAATTCTGGCGAATACCTCGAAGACGTATACGTTTCTCACAAACAAATTGATGGATCTTGGAGTGAAGCAGAACTATTGAATTTCTCTCGTGTCAATCAAAACGAAGCAACGGTAGCACTTAGTTTAAACAAAAAGACCATTTACCTCTACGATGATGCACAGGGTAATGGAGATTTATACCTCGCTCCTATTGACGCTACAAACCCTTTTTCAAGGATTAAAAAATTAGATATACCAAAAGTTAACTCAGAATACTGGGAACCACATATCGCTTTTACTGGAGACGGAAATGTAGCCTATTTTTCTTCGAACAGACCTGGAGGGTATGGAGGAAGAGATATATACCGAATTGTTAGGTATGGTAATGGTGAATGGTCAGAACCCATTAATATGGGACCAGAAATTAACACAGAATGGGATGAAGACTCTCCTTTTATTTCTGTTGACGGTAAAACCATGTACTTTGCCAGTAATGGAGTAAAATCGATTGGTGGTTTCGATATTTTCTTGACTGTGGTAAATGAAGATAACCAATGGTCTACTCCTATCAATTTAGGTTCTCCTATAAATTCAACAGGAGATGATTTGTACTACACCACTACCGTTGATGGAAAAGTGGCTTATATCACTTCCTACCGTCCTGAAGGAAATGGCGAGAAAGATATTTACAGGATTATCTACGATAACTATATCCCCAACAATAATCTATTTGTTAATGGTAATCTAAAAACAATAGAAGAAAAACCAGAACCAGAAGGTGTTTTGATAACCTTACAGTGTTTTGATTGCGGATCCGATTTTACCATACAAGAAATGAAAAGTACCTTCATTGAAGGGAAGTACCTCGTAGAATTAGAGCCCGACAAAAAATATGATGTGATTTTTGTAGACACCGAAACTGGTGAATTGAAAAAACAATCTATCATCACGGAAAGTACAGAAGGACAAAGTGATGGAGAGAAAGTTGGAATCATACTTGATCCTGAGGAATTAGAAATAATTCAGGAAAAGCTAGCGCCTAACGTAGTTAGAGTTACACTAGCTTCTGGTAATGACTATCCCCTACCTGACAGTGTTTCTCTTACAATAACTTGCGATGATTGCGAAAAAAACATTAACGATACTAAATCTCTAAACAAGAAAGGTCAAACCCTAATCGTTCAGGAACTAGGAAAAAGCTATACCTATACCTTTAAAGATGAAGAAGGTAATATTCTCCTCAGTGAAAAGAGAAAATGTGTAGAAGACATCAAAGCTATTTCCGATAGCCAATATGTATTTACCTACACTAAAAAGGTTCCAAAATTCTTTAAAAACAAAGACAATTTTGTGGCAGGTATTCAGCTCTCTGGTATTGATAAGGATAGCGTATATAAAGGTCAAATCATTCAGGTAAAAGTTAGTTGTAAGGATTGTACGGAAAAAGAACCTGTACTTCTAACACTGGATAATAACTATCGTACCTCAACACAGCTCACCCCTGGAAAAACCTATAATTATACCTTTATAGCAGAAAATGGAGATGTCTTACATACTGACACAAAAACGCTTCCTATCATGATAGATTTTGGAAAGGGGTTTTTGCAAGTTTTCTTTTATGAAACAGAAAAAGAATGGCCATCATCTCCCCTTGTTGTAAAT
>NZ_JBVCPV010000129.1:0-8700 GCF_057456495.1 Lishizhenia sp.
CTTCACTTATTATTAATACGATCGCTGCGATTTCTCATCATGACGATCTTGAAAAAGAATGGGAAGAAAATCAATTAACACCAGCAGGAACACCGATGGATTTTACGTTACAAGAAGAAGTTTGTGTCGAAAAACTGCGTCAACACGTCAAAGATTCTCTTTATCGAGGTTGTTGGGTGGCTTTATTAACTTCTATGCACTGTTGTTTTTTGCATAAAGATCTTAAAGAGGAATTTCCAGAAATTAAACTAGACAAACGCAGTACGGGTGTAGCTTCATCGGAAACACGAATTGGTAAAAATGAAATTTTAGTGGTTTACGGAAAAAATACAGATATCAATAGATTTTTAAAGTAAATAAGAATTAATATCTGTTAGATTTAGCAAAGTTTAATCTTCAAGTTCGAAAAAATAAAATGACAGACAATACATTGACTTGGGAAGAATTTTCTAAAGTAGAAATGCGCGTAGGGACAATAGAAACAGCAGAGATCTTTAAAGAGGTTAGAAACCCTGCCTATAAAATGGTGATCGATTTCGGTCCCATAGGAAAACGAAAAACCTCTGCCCAAATCACTTCTTTATACCAACCCGAAGACTTGGTTGGAAAACAAATTGTGGCTGTGGTTAATTTTCCTCCTAAACAAATTGCCAACATCATGAGCGAATGTTTAGTGCTCGGAGCTTTAGGAGATGACAAAGACGTTACTTTAATAGAACCAGGATTGAAATTGAAAAACGGTGCTCGCATCGCCTAAAGCCTAGAAAAAGCTGTATTTTAGCACTGATTTATAATTATGGAAACACTTGCTTTTTACTGTAGTTCGGTGAGTTGGGGAGGTTTAGAAATGAACTTTATCCGCTACGCTCAATGGATGCGCGAACGTGGTTTTAATGTGGTATTGTACTGCGTCAAAGATGCTTACATCGATGAGAAAAACAAGGAATACCAAATTCCTGTACGCTACGTAGCCCACAATAAAAAGTACTTTGATTACAGCAATGCGAGTAAGGTAAGCAAGCAATTTAAAAAGGATAAGGTGAAGGCCGTTTGGATAAGAGACAGACGCGATATGAATATCATGGGGCTTGTAAAATCCAAATTGAACAAAGGCTTTAAAATCATCTACCAACAAGCCATGCAAATCGACGTGAAGAAAAAGGACATTTTTCATACACGTAGGTTCTCTAAAATAGACCTTTGGATTTCACCGTTAGAGTTTCTAGCAGAACAGGTAAAAGAAAACACCAATTTCCCAGCCCACAAGATCCATCAAATTCCATTAGCGACCGATAAAGTAGCAGGAACAAAACTCAATAAAGAAGAAGCTAGAAGACAACTCGAAATACCTCAAGACAAGTTCATATTAGGAATTCTTGGACGCTTGGATCCTTTGAAAGGTCAACATTTTTTAATCAAAGCATTGGCGGAGTTAGAAAAAGAACATAAAGATGTTGAATTACTCATAGTGGGTGACCTTACCCATAATGAAGGAGAGGATTACTATCAACTTTTACAAGATGAAGTCCAAAACTTGGGGCTCAACAATAAAATTCATTTTAGGCCTTTTATGAAAGATACAGAAGCGTTTTACAAGGCAATTGATGTATTTGTAATGGCTTCGGAGGGAGAAACTTTTGGTATGGTAACCATTGAAGCAATGAGCTATGGATTGCCAATAATAGGAACAAGATCTGCCGGCACGCCAGAAATTTTAGGTCAAGGGATCTATGGCAAGCTCTACGAAGTCAATAACATTAAAGATTTCTCAACACAGTTTAATGGGCTTTATAAGAATTATGAAGCTGCGATAGAAATGGGTTCCAAAGCGCAAGAAAAGGCGTTAAAAACGTTTACAAAAACCTCTGTATGCGCTGCCCTTGAGGACTTATTATCACCACACATTAAGAAGTAGGTTATTCATCTAAAAAAATAATCCTTTGGTCTAATTAAACATCTCTTACTCTCCTACAGTTGTAATTTTGGCATTTTTATAACCGTGAAGAAGAAGGATGAAATCAAAAGTACCCGTGAATTAATCAATGTAATTCTAGAGGAAATCATCTTGGATTTATCTTCTAAAGACGAAGCCAAGCAGAAAGAATACACCCTACAATTTATAACAAGCGCAAAAAAGCTACATCGTATTCTCAAAGTACCCTTCAATACATTGTATGGAGAAAAAGATTACCAAAAAATAGCCGCAGATGCTCAGCCATTAATTGATAAACTTTTCCTCGACACACATTTTAACTCCAAAACTTCAGACAGAGTTATGAATGAAGTGCTCCAATATTATTCCCTGGATAAATAAGTTAAAAGACAAAGAAGTTACTCGATCTACTTGCTATAACCTCAGGCGAAACTCTAAAGTATTTTCTCATATTTTCAAGATTTAAAACTTCAGAAGCTGAACCTTGCTCTACACATTTTCCCTTGTGCATTAACAAGAAGTTTTCACCGTAATTCACAGCTAAATTGATATCGTGAATCACTCCAACAACAGTTAAGTTAAAACGATCAATCAACTCGTGTAACAACCTTAAAAACTGAACTTGATACTCTACATCTAAATACGTCAAAGGCTCATCTAAAAACAAATATTTTCTATGTTGTTCTTTTCCCCAAACTTGGGCTATGCACTTCGCAAAAAGCACGCGTTGTCTTTCTCCTCCGCTCAAACTTAAAAAATCCCGACCTACAAATTCGTCTAAATTGAATAAGTTAATTGCCTCGGCTACAATCTCCTTGTCGCGCTGCGAGGCATTCTGTTTGAAGTAAGGATAACGTCCCATCATCACCAATTCCTCAACTTTTATGGGAAATGCATTAAAATTAGATTGTGACAATACTGCTCTTCGTTGAGCAAGATCCTCTGTACTCCAATCAGACAGATTTCTTCCCAGAAAATGTATGTCACCGGTGTAATTTTTCTCTAATCCACTTAAAATTTTAAGAAGAGAAGTTTTTCCAGCACCGTTCTTTCCAACGATAAAATGAATCTTTCCTTCTTCTAAATAGGCATCGTTTACTTGTGCGATAACCCTTTGCTTAATCTTAAATTCAACTCCTTCTATTTTCATCTAAAATTGATAGTTATTCTTGCGTAAGAGGTAAATAAAAACGGGAACACCTATAAGAGTAGTAAGTATACCAATGGGTAACTCTGCTGGCGCAAACAAGGTACGTGATAGTAAATCCGATAAACAAAGTAGAACAGCTCCCACCAATGTACTTACAACCATTAAACGTTTATTTTCTGACCCCAGAAACATGCGCACTAAATGGGGTACTACCAAGCCTACGAAACTAATCACACCTGTAAACGCAGTAGCCACAGCTATCATTAAAACATTTAAAAAAAGAATGATGAATTTTAACCGCTTTACATTAACACCAAGGTATACAGCTTCATCTTCTCCTAAAATAAGTGCATTCAAGGATTTGGCATAGCGCAATGCTACTATCAAACAAAAAAGGAATGCCAAAGTCATTATTTTCAAATTATCCCAGTTTGCCCCGGAAGTTGTTCCTAAATTCCAAAAAGTGATAGATCTTGCCTGCGGGTCTCTGGCCAAATATGAGAGAAAGCCTACTCCACTTAAGAAAAGAGCATTGATTGCCAAACCTGATAACAATAATGCCACTACAGCAAGCTTCCCTTTTTTATTTTGAGATAACACAAAAACCAACGTGGTAGACAATACTCCTCCCAAAAATGCGAGCAAGGGTAATCCAAACTCTCCCAAAGGTAGGTTTACACCTAAAGTAAAGTATAATGCAGCTCCAAATGCCGCTCCACTTGATGTTCCCACCAACCCTGGTTCAACGATTGGGTTTAAAAAAAGTGCTTGTAATAATACACCTCCCAACGCTAATATCGCTCCTACTAAGGCCGTTAGTAATACACGTGGTAATCGGATATTCATGAAAATAGCCTCATGGGTGGTCAATGTTTCATTACTACCCATTTTTGAAAGCGCTTGTAAAATATCCTCTAAACTTACAGCAACTGCTCCAAGTTTTACCGCCATAATCATTACCCCTCCTAGAATTAGAAAACCTACAACAACAGTCCAAACAGCCTTAGTCATTTCTATGGAGTATTTCGTGAAGTTTTAAAACATTTTCTCCTGTTCTCGGACCAAAGTAAATGATGTCATAGCCCTCTATTCTGTATATTTTACCAGACTTTGCAGCATTGGTCTCTGCTATCCCCGGGAGTTCCATAACTTTTTCCTTACTCCCCAATCTATCGTATCCAAAATCCGTTAATAAAATCACATCTGGATTAGCTTCAGCTATAAGTTCTGGGGACGTAATACGCTCCATACCTTTCTTTTCGATACAAATCTTTCCGCCGGCCATTTCCACCATTTTTCCGGCAACGCTTTCTGCTCCAACGGCAAGGTATATGTTCATGGCCTGACCAAAATGAATTACGACAACCTTAACGGTATCCGATTGAACTCCAAGTTTATCTTTCACCATTAATAGATCCTGATCTAATTTTTGGCACAAGGAATCAGCCTCTACTTGTTTACCAAAATAGGTCCCCATTTCTCTTAACAACTTCTTCGTACTCGTAATATCCTTTGCTTTATTTTCAAAGGAATGCATGGGTAAATTCAAGTTTTCTAATTGATCTACCACTTGTTTGGGGCCTATACTAAAGTGACCACCTTTATGAAGGAGTAAACTTGGTTTTAAAGACATAATCCCCTCCAGACCAAGGTGCATGTGATAACCGATATTCGGTAAAGATTGCGCGGCTTTAGGATAAGTACTACTCAAATCCACACCTACCAAATTATCGGTTGCTCCCAAGGCATATATAAACTCAGTATACTGTTTGGAAGCACTAATGATTCGGGGTTCAGGACCCTGTTCAATTTTTGCTACCTCTTGCTCATTATTGGGTGAACTACAGGCCAATAAAAGGGCACCTGTACCCAAAATTTTAAATAAATTTTTCATATGCGAAAGAACCGGGAGCTTTCGCTCCCGATTTAAATAATGGTTAAAATGTATAGTTCAATTTCAATCCTCCATAGAATAATGCTTCATAAGCACCTGGAGCATAGATAGAAGGTTTAGGACCTTTTTCCCAATTCACAAACACCATGTTGTAATACAATGAATTTGTAAGGTTATTTCCACCTACAAAAGCATCCACCTTCAAATGCTTTCCAAACTCTTTATGATAACCAACTTTCGCATTTAATAACGTGTAAGCTGGAGCACTGTGTGCATTATCAAAAGTAACGTACATATCATCCACATATTGGAAGTTAACATTCGCGTAAACTCCAAAATTTGTTTCAGCATCAATACCTGCATTAAAAACCATAGGAGGAACACCAATTACTGTATTTCCAGTGTAGTCTCTGGTTTGCGTGTTGTCGTTAGCATCGCTCTTAAAATCACTGTAAGTAAAGGCATTGTAGGTAAAGTTTGCAAACGGACGTAACAAGGAAAGTGTTTTCTTTTCATCCTTAACGATAACATAAGACAAAGCCATTTCAGCTCCTAAATTCCTTTGATTACCGGCATTAACTCCGTAAGAATATAAAACAACACCCGAATCGTCTACAACGGCTTTAGCAGTAATTTTGTCTTTGATATTCATATCAAAGATTGCTACTTGCCAAGACAATTTGTTTTGGAGTACACTTCCACGAGTTCCCAATTCTATTTGAGTAGCCATTTCGGGTTTCAAGTTTTTGTTGATTTCACCCGTGTAGGCGATTACAAAATCAGAAGTAGTTGGCGGTGAATAACCTTGCGCAACATTGATAAATACCATTTGATGTTTACCCAACTCTTTTTCTAAAGCAATGCGGGGAGTAATTACCGTGTTAAACTGATGCGTACCAGACCCATCTAAATGGTTTGTATTCCCTGAGGTTGCCATTCTATCAAGTACAGTATAATTGATCTGGTTGGCACTTGCACCAGCACTTAATCGAAAACGGTAAGGCATTTCCAAGTTCCACTCCATGAAATAATTACCTTGGAAAGCTGTAATATCATTATTAGCTCTTAGGTCTCCCAAAACTGAATTCATTAAGCCAAAAGACTTGTAATTCCCCTTGGATTGTTGAATTTCAGCACCAATATTTCCAGTGAGTTCATATTTCTTTCCAAGTGGGAAGAATAAAGTAAATACCGAACGACCACCTACATTTTGTGAAATGTTATCCGATAAACCAACCGCATAAGCCTGGGTTAAAGTACTACTAGACAAAAAAGCCGTTGTTTGATTAGAGATGTATTTGTTGAACGCATAATTATGCGTTAATCCTGCACGATAGCTTTCTATTTCTACACGACCATTATTCTTCAAATACTTTTCCTCCCCAACATTCTCTCGATTAAAAAACTTAGCACTATCGAGTTGACCGGCCAATTCCTCGTAAGAATTATTGTAAGCGAAATAGGTTGAGAAGCTTTGTTTTTTATTTACGTTAAAATCACCCATAAAGGATAGATACCTCTTTTGTGAAGCAGAGTGAACTCTGTATCCATCATAGTTTTGGACACCATAATTTAAGGCAATAGTAGAAGTTTCTGTATTACTTTTTAGCGAAGTAGTAGATCGCAACAAACCATAACTTCCAGCAATTATATTTTCTTCTATAGAGGTTCCGAATTGCTTTGGTTTTGCTGTATACATGTTCACAACGCCTCCAATACCTGTTCCGTATAAACTAGAAGCTGGTCCTTTAATAATTTCAACTTTACCTAAAGTGGAAAAGTCTATATCATCTAAAATGGTTGTTCCATTTGCATCGGTTAAAGGAATACCATTGAAGTAAGCTTTGTAACCCATTCCGTTGAAATTGGTATTGTTTCCATATCCACGAATGGTAAATCGCTGTCCTCCACTCATGGTGCGCTTTTCCATACGTACACCCGTTTGTAAGTTAACTGCTTCCTCCAAAAACAAGCCCGTTGTACGGTTCAAGTCTTTTTCTGAGAGTACGTTTACCGATTGAGCAGTAGATGCATCGCTTTGATTGACCATCTTCTCTCCTCTTACCTCAAAAGTACTGAGGTTTAATGCTGTAGCATTCATTCTTACTACGAGCTCTGAATTACAAGAAAGGTCTTTCGCTTGCCATGTTTCATAGTTTTCCTGACTCACCTTAATGGTCATATTTCCAGTACAAGACAAAGCAAAACGACCATCCTCTTGAGTAATTACTGTTTGATTTCCATTATTAACAATGGCTTCCTTAATCGGTGTTTGCGTGTAGTTGTCTATAATGATTCCACGCAAAGAATCTTGTCCAACAGCATACAACGACGCCATTAGAATAAATACGGTTAAAAATTTATTCATTATTATCCTTTTATCCCTTGTTTCCAAGGGAGTTAATTTCTTTAAATTGATTAATCGTCCCATCTGTTAAGGGACTCACTTGATAAGAAATTAAAGGAATTGAGGGGGTGGTCCTTGCACTTCTTTAAAACGAGAAGTATAATTGGAAACAAAACTATTTATCCATTCCCTTGAATGAGGGTAATACTCCGTATGAACTACTATAGCATTAAAGTTATTCCACTTATCGGCTGTGCATAGGACATGCGTTTTAGACTTTTGTAAAGGTGTACTCTGATTTAAAGCTGCCTGAAACCAAGCGGTATATCGCTTACTTAAAATTGTTTCTTTAGTATCCTTCCAACATTTGTATACAACACTATCCCCGTCATATGCGCGATGTACAATATCGTACATTGTTTCGAGGTATTTAAATTCACGCGCATGTTTCCATTCCATGACATGGGCAGTGTCTTTTAAAGCAAACTTAAAATGAACCAGTTCGTCTTCTGCAGCCCCATGTTTAATCATAGTCCTCACCTCATGTCGCACCGCCGACTTTTGCACCCCATACATTATCCTCAAACCTATAAAAGGAAAGAGTAAAACGATGGAAAAGACCACGATAATCGTATGTAAGATGTGTTTTTTCAACGCACTAATTAAAATTGAATGAAAAGGGTGGTTTATAAGGTAGAGAAGTTAAACTTCACTAAGGTATTTTCAGACACCCAAATTCAATGAACAGGTGATTAGATTCACCTAGCTGTTGAAAGCACGAAATATTTGATGCACTTACATCTGAATAAACAACCTCAAAATTAGAACTACCAATAGTGTTGATTGCTAATGATTTAGATTGCTCCTCATTTTCTTCCTCTTCTTCAGTGGTCATCAATTCCATGTTAGATTCATCCTCCGAAGATTGATGAATACTTAAGGTGTTATCCAAAGTATAATTTTGTGGAAGTGCTAGAGAAGGTTGTATACAAAAAAGAGTAGCGACCAATACGATTAATAACCGTAGACCACTACTCTTCAATATGTAAGATAATACCTTCATTCTCTAGGAAAGCAAATATAAATATTTGTTATGTAAAGCCATTACCAGCCCATTAGAATTCAACTAAAAATGTCAAATTCCTTGTATTAAAAACGAAAACGTATCCCTAGGTTCAAACGGTTTCCACCGGTAATACTGCTTAAATTATCCACGTTGTAGACTTGATGAACCACAGGCAGGTATTTAATCCAATAAGTCATCTTGCTTCCTTTAACGGCCACACCTAAATCTGCCAGAAAAGCATTCCCTCCAGTGTTGAACACAATTTTACCGTTTTCAGTATGCTGGTTTCCATGTTCATAATACCCTCCTA
>NZ_JBVCPV010000130.1:0-8631 GCF_057456495.1 Lishizhenia sp.
TATTAACCAAATGGCGTTTTTTTTCGTTATATTTAATAAGCGCTATTCTAGAAGATGAACAAGGCGAATGACAAAAGAGTTAAAGCATCCGTATTGCAAATATGTACAAAGTCTACCCATAGACAATTTGCACAAACAATATCATGATTTTAGATACGGCTACAGAATTACAAATGATAATGAGTTATTTGGCCGGTTACTTCTCGAAATAAACCAAGCGGGGTTAAGCTGGGATATCATTTTAAAAAAGGAAGATAATTTCAGAAAGGCATTTGACAATTTTGAAATAAACAAAATTGCTGGTTATACGAACCATAAGGTTGAGGAATTGTTAAATAATAAAGGAATCATCCGAAACAAATTAAAAGTAAATGCTGCCGTTTACAATGCGCAACGAATTATAGAGCTTCAAAACGAACATGGTAGCTTTTATCAATGGCTCTGTATACACGAACAACAGGATTATACAAAAGAAAAGTGGACAAAGCTTTTTAAAAGCAACTTTAAGTTCACGGGAGGAGAAATAGTTGGAGAATTTTTAATGAGTACCGGATTTCTAGCTGGAGCTCATGATGAAAACTGTGCTATTCACTCCTTGATAAAAAACACTAAATATGGATAAAATACTCATCATACTCATCTGTTCTTTACTGAGTTTTGGGGGATACTCCCAATACAGTTTGATAGCAGGAGGTGGACCTGACTTAGGTCTGGGTACTCTTGTTAAAGGAAGAACAACTTTAAATTTAGGATTGGAATTACCGGAATCTGAATGGCACACGATGCGCCTTAACGGTACATTTTTTATGCCGCTTAACGATATTAACCGTGGGAACATGGTAGCCGAATTACGTCCAGAATTTACGGGACAAGGAAATTCGGTTATTTCAGTACCTGTTACCGAAAGCATTCGTCAGTTTGCTCTTTCTTACGGTAGAAGAAATTTTGCTTTCAACACCTATGATGATGGATTAGCATTTTACTTTGGATCGAATACCACTGTAGGTATGCTAACAGACATTATTGAATTGGGTGATTATGATCGAGAAAAATACTACTTCCCTAACGGAGATGTAGAACCGGGAAAACATTATTACCGATCTTTTTACTTCGGAATTGGTATGGTCGCTGGTTTAAAATATCAACTTCCCGCAGAATGGAGAAGTGCATTAACACTAGAGTTATTAGGTGATTACAACATTATGATTTATGACAGAGCCAATGTTTATGGCACTTATATTTCGCCCTTAAACTTCGGTCTAAAACTCGGGTACAGGGTAGATATTTTCTAAATCCCTTCTCATCATTTTTAAATTTTCATAACGTAATTCAATACCTTGTTCTAAAACCCTTTTTTGCTCCAACCTTGGAAGTTGATTGGGTGGCCGATGAAAAGCTTGTTTAGCTGTGAGTTTATTAAGAATAGTTTGATATGCTTTCCATTTCCGAGACAATGCTGGTAATGCCATATTTAGTTGCAAGTTTAAACTCTGAATTGGATTAGAATGCAAAAAAGGAATTTCTCCTTCCATCATTTCATATAGCAATATTCCCAAAGCGTAATAATCTGTTTGCGGTACAAAAAGCGCTGGTTCATTTAGTATTAGTTCAGGAGCTGCATGACCAAAAGGATAAGAACTTTTCCTCTTATCAAAAACATCTGTTTTTAGATCCCAAGCCATACCAAAATCAATCAATTTCACAGAAAAATCGTTTACACTACCTTCAATAATGATGTTGGTTGGCTTTAAATCTAGATGTACTATTTTTTGAACATGAAGTTCATCCAATAGTTTAGAAACACCTGTAAGAAATCTGGGAATAAACTTTCGCTTTTCTTTTCTTTTCAATGCTTTATAAAAGGTAATCAGCCCTACTCCCTTTATATACTCCTTCAACAAATAATATTGATTATTCTCTATCCAATACTTTAAACTCGATTGTAAATTGGGGGATTCAAATTGATATTTACCTTCATTTCTAAGCGTCTCCACAGCCTTTCTATCGATCAAAGGGGTTGATTTCAGAATGAAATATTCTCCCGAAGAAATTTCTTGTACAAGCCGGGTAGAAGAGAATTTTCTTTTCCCTTGAGGAGTTCCCCCATTCATCAATTTATAGGCTTGAAGCACCGTTTACTTTTTAGATTGCAATTGAATTTGCAAGGTAAGATACAAACTTCTTCCATTTGAAGGAATAATACCCGGGCCAGGGTAAGCCGTTGCTCTTCTTGTAAAGTATTTAGCGTCAAACACATTGTTCATACCGGCTTCTATTTGGAAGGTTTTATTCCACTCATACTTCGCTGAAAAGTCGAATACCATATAAGCAGGAATAACTCCGTACAATGCATCACCTGAAGGATTCACAGAATTGGAAGCATCACTAAACTGATCAGACGTATAACTTCCTTGGAATTGCAAAGAAAGTTTATCTGTTTTGTATTTCAAGCCAGAACGAACGATAAACGGAGCCACGTACTCTACCCTATTTCCAATTAAACTTGCTTCCTTAGAGGTGATATATTTCGCATCGATGTAGGCAAGGTTAGCAAATACACGAAGTGCTTTTTTATTTTTTCGGTTAATCGCTTTCAAAACATCTAGTTCCACAACAGCTTCTACTCCCATGTTTCGTGCATTTCCAATATTTGTTCTTTGGCGCTTTAATCCATCTGGAGCTAATCCAATTTTATCACCATAGAAAATATAGAAAGCTCCAGCGTCTATGAAGAAATAATTATCTATCATTCCTTTGTAGCCCACTTCGAAGGTCGCACCATACTCATCCTGAATATTCGTATCTATCGTTAGGTTCGGATTATTAATACGAATATCGTTGAAGTTAATCGCTCTGTAATTCTGACTCACATTTCCGTAAACCTTCGCACCATTTTTCAAACTATAACTTGCTCCTGCTCCCCCCAAGAATACATTTCTTGTGGTCGATCTACTATCGTTGATCTGAAAACGCTCTATCGTATCACCAATAATGGGATGTAAATTATATTGGTAGTAATATCCTTCTGTAGCACTGCGTATATACTCATATCTCAAACCAGCGTTGATGGTCCATTTCTTAATCAACACAACCTGATCGATAAAGAGCGCCATATTTCTAGAGGGGAAGGAAAAGTTAGAGTTGTCTACATCCTCTGGGGTATTAAAACGAAAATCGGCATCACTTCCAGCAGAAGCTAATCCTTCTTTCGATACTGTGTGCCCTTCATAAGCCCTAGCTCCAAACAATAAAGCTCCGTTAATATCAGTAGATTTAATCTTAGCATCGTACTTACGCATTAAACGTGCTTCTGTACCGTAGTTTTTAAAATCACCGTAAATCAACTTTCTGTATCCACCGATGTCAGCCTGATTAATTTTACCAAGGAAACCTAAAGACTCTCGGGTAGATTTCATACCAAAAGCTCTAATATTCAAATGTGTCTTTTTATTGATTTCGTAATCAAAATGCGTAGCCATTAAATTCCAATCTACCGCAAACCAGTTTCGGTCTCGAATACTTTGTCTGGCATCTTCCTTAAATTGTTGATCGGTTAAACCTCCAGATTGCTGAGTGAGGTAATTCATTTTAGTATACTCTAACTTCCAATCAATATTCTCGGTGAGTTTAAACCCTATTTGTGCAAAAGCTTGATGTTGGTGGAATCCGCCATTAGGTCTGTAACCATTTCCTTGTTTATATTGATGATAAGCCTGATAGTAAAATCGTTTTTTTCCTCCACTGATTCTATTGTAAGTACCCAAATAGCCATAGCTTCCCCCCGTTGTTCTCGAGGTAACATCAATCAAGCGTTCGGCATTTGCATCTTTTAATACGAAATTCAATAATCCTCCAAACTGAGTTCCGAACTGCAGTGCAGCAGAACCTCTTGTGATTTGAATTTCTTTCAAAGCCTCTACCGGAGGAGTATAGTAACTTTCTGGATACCCTAAAGCATCAGCACTGATGTCGTATCCATTTTGACGGGTATTAAAATTAGCGGTTCTGTTCGGACTCAACCCTCTACCACCAACACCTACCTGTATACCTGCTCCATCGCTTTCCCAAATATTTAAACCTGGCACTTTAGCGTACAACTCTCTAGGATTCCCTGTAGATTTGGCTCCCGAAAGGTTCTTCAAAGGTATGAATTCCGACTTCCCGTAATGAATTCTTGACTTGGTAATTACGGGTGGAATACCAATGTCAAAATCCTCATATCTGTCTCGAACAATATCCACATCATCCATCTCCAAGATTTGACTTTGGATTTCATAATTTCTAGCTGTGAAATTTTGGAGTACAAAGATCAAGGTATCGTAATCTGTGGCCGTTATTCGGATACTATCTTCTAGGGCTGCGTTTAAACTAAACGTACCCGATAAATCTACTCGTGTTTTTTCGCCAGAGTTTAAGTTAGTGACAACAGTAGAAAGCACAACCTCCTTGGTTTTTGCATCCATTACATTACCCTTCAAGACCTCTTGGGCATGAAGAAATGGAATACCAAATGCTATCAATATCGCTACAACTACTCTCACGGTTTAAACTCTTCTAAAAATGTTCGATGTTTTAAATCGTATTTCAGGTCTGCAAAATTATACTTTTTAGAAACAAATTGCTGGTTTAATCTTCCATTTAAAGAAACTTTGACATCTGCGCGAACAATGGGATCGACCAAATGAACTTGATGTTCCCCATAAACCAAGACTGTATCTTTAAATTGATAATACAAATGATGACCGTATTGAATTAAAAAGTCGGCCTGCGTGGCCATTTGCTTTTCCTGACTTTCGGTTAAATAATTTGAATTATCTATTTCAATTTGTTTTCCTGTGTTCCTATCTTCAATATAAAAAGTAGCCAACCCCTCTTTGTGCATAAGCATAACACGCCATGAAAATCTAAAGCCTTCTTCGTTCCAAAATAAATTACCGGGGTACAACAGGTATCTAAATGGCAATACAAGCTGCACTATTACAAAGAGGAAAATGAAATATTTATAAAGAGATTTTACTTTTAAATGAGCTATTCCGCTTTGATCGTTTACCATAAAAATGGCTTCTAATCTTTCCACAATTTTCAAATGAAAGCTTGCCGGAAAGAAAATCAGGGTTGAAAAGATCATGACCCATGGAAAAACACCTATCGGAAACAACAACCAGGTAATAATGTGGAAGCTTACCACAAAAAAGTAAGCAAAAGGTCTAGTCCTTTTACCTAACAAAAGAAAAGGAATACTGATGTCGTAAATCAAACCAAAATAAGCAAAAACATAAGCCACATATTCGTTGGCCAATATTCCACCTACAAGCGGGAGATGATGATATTTCCCCAACCATAGCTTTAAAGGTTGTGCTAAAACCAACCAATCATATTCAATTTTAGCAATACCTGCAAAGAAATAAACGACTCCTAACAAAAAGCAAATTACGTTTCTGTAGATTGCAGGAACTTCATCCCATTGTTGAAGTTTAAATAGTTTTAGGTCTAAGGAAAACCTACGGTGTGCAGGAATAAATATGAGTAAGAACAACATCAAACTCACAAAGTAATAATGGTTGAGGTAATAGGTTTTATCTATTAATTCTATGTAGGAAAAACTGATAAAAAGTAAAACTGCGCTGATGCGATAGAAAGCACCGAGTATCATTCCTATAGCAGCCAGTATCATAATGATAAAAGGTAAATACATCCAGTTTCCTGGTAGTTTATCTACCCATTCAAAACCCAAATAAGAAAAATGAAAATCGGGTAAAATGTAATTATCCAGAACCCACCCTTTCATTATAAAACGCACAGCTCCAAAAAGCATCAATGCGCCGAAAATGATCCTGAATACCACAAGAGGGGCAATATTTACCCCTCTAAATATTAGTGTATGCGATATTTTATTAATCGCCGTCATTATCTTGATAAGTAATCATGATAGCAAACAATGCTGGCATGTCTGTTTTAATATTCACCACCTGCGATTGAATTAAATCATAGGCCGGTGAAAGCTCAGGATTTCCTGCTAAAATTTCCTCTTTTAAAGTCGTGGAATTAAACGTTGCAAATTTGTTAAGTACCTCCTCATACGTCGAAGTGATACCTTCATCTAATGCTGGACCTTGATCTACAAATGACAAAACATAATCTTGAAAGCCAATTCCATCCGTTCCTTTGTAATCTCCTTGGTACACCTCACGAGAAGCTTCAAAGCTCGCTTTTATCAATTCAAAAGAAAATCCTGAAAATGGAGCTTCAATGTATTCTGGTTGAGCTATTCCTAAACTCTGTTGACCAATAGGAATTCCAAATTTAGCTACTTTCGTAAGCTCGTAATCTTTATTAAACTCGTTTACTAAGAAAGACATTGAACTCGTAGATGATGTTCCAGTATTGGCCTTAAATTCTGCTGTATAACCTGAATTCCATGCATTCACTACAGCATCAATTTCTGTTTGCATCTTGTCAATTAACTCTCCCACATAGGTCATTCGATTGGCATCAGCACTCAACTTATTCAATGCATCTGTTGTTGCTAAATCGAACAAAAGGTAGTCCATTGCAGGAAAACCAATGGCATCTGAATTTGCCGCTGCACCTAAGGAATAAGATCCTGAAGAAATATTTGCCTCTACCTTTGCTGTGTCACATGGATAAGTTCCCATAGCCCCTTTAATTCCGTAATCCATGGAAGGACCAAAATTAAAGATTTGACTGTGTTGAAACTGCAAATAACTTGCTTTCCATGCTTCTTGTAAAAGTTCTAAATTGCTAAGACTAGCATCTGCTTGAAAGCTTGAAAAAGAAGATTTAAGATTGCTTATTTCACCTTTTAAATCTGTCAATGAAGACACAATCACTTTATCGGCGTAATCTGCCAATAGTTCTGTTTTGTTAAATTCCACCGTTGGCTCAACAGGCTCCTTACACTTTGAAGAAAGTAAAGTCAGCGCCAAAGCCGAAATAAAAACAAGCTTAAATCTTTTCATCTTTTTTAGTCTTTATGCTTAGTATTTTGCTTCTAATTCAGCCTTAATGTTGTTTAAGTCAACCAATGTTAAGTCCCAGAAGTTGTCTCCGTACATTGCTAAAATTGTATTCAATTCGGTTTGTGTTAAAACACGCGTATCTTGTCCAGCATAACGAATACACATTGTGAAACCTAAAGCCTCAGATAAGGTGTGTAAATAAACTGCGTCATCTGTACCAAAGTTACTGATCGCTGCATCTAAGTAGTGAATAGCTTGACGTGCCGCAATTTTCTCCCACATTACTTGAATCGCTTCTATGGCTTCATCTCTTGCTGTGTAATCTTCTTGTGTAATTGCGAATCTTCCTTTAAGGAAGTTATCCATCATCACTGCATTAGAATTCAATTCTGTATCTCTACTGTTACAGTATTCACCCCAAAAGTGATCAGGAATTGTAGTGGGGAAATCAACGTCAACACCGAAGTAACCAAAGGCTTCATCGAAGTGGTGTTCCATAGCTGTATAGTATTTCCCTGCAGCTGGATCAACCGCCGTTGTGTTGTCAACGTCCATTTTTGTATCTGAGAAGTATACATTGTTGGCTTGGTACATCAAAACAGCTCCCATCAATCCTTTCTCGATGATTTGCGTGTATTCCATTCCGTTGGCAGCTACCAAGTAGGTTTTTGTTCCGTTCGTTACTAATCCAGCTTGACCATTCGCTGCGGTCATATTATAAGACTGAGAAGACAAGGCTAAAGAATCTAAAGCATCTTCGAAAAATGCTACATCGTTAGCAAAACATTTATTTTTCAACTGCTTAGAAGAAGAAAAAGAGAAGTTTCCATTTCCATTATCTCCTGTGTTTGCAAACATATCTTGTAAAGCCTGAGCATCTACTGGACCATTCACTCCATCTTTCATCATGGCAACCATTTCACTTAATTGTGCTAAACGATCTTGTTGTCCACCGTAAGAAACTGTTGAATTATCATTTTCATCTGTAAACGCATATGTAGTTGGTGCAACAGGTGAGTTATCTATATAAACACATGAACCATCATCTTTTTTTGCTTCTTCATTGTAATTAGACGCTGTTTCATCTGTACAACCTTCTTTTTTACATGCTGTAAACGCCATTGCTCCTGCAATCAAAACCAATAATGCTTTACTTCTTTTCATCTTTAGTGTTATTTAGTCTTATTTTAAATAGTGAGGCAAAGATAGACTGAACGCCTCTCTGGAGCAATACCATAAAAATGGTATTCTGATTTCAACATTACTTTTACCTTTGAGTTGTGGAAAAGAAATTCATCATAGCAGATAGCGGCGGAAGCAAGACGCATTGGATAATGTCGGACGATAAAACCTACAAAGAGTTTTTCAGTTCTGGTCTTCATCCCAAAGAAATTACCGAGGAGAAAAGAAGTGAAGTTATCTCGCTTTTTAAATCTTATGATTTAAGTGCATACGACCTTTATTTCTACGGAACCGGTTGTCTGCATGAGCACAATCAAGAGCCCGTAAAGGAACTGCTCAACAAGCTCGGCTTTCTAAACATCTATATATATGGTGATGTTGTAGGAAGTTGTAAAGCTGCACTGGGTAATGACCCTGGTGATGTTTTAATTTTAGGAACGGGAAGTGTTGGTCTGAAGTACGATGGAAA
>NZ_JBVCPV010000131.1:0-8622 GCF_057456495.1 Lishizhenia sp.
GAGAAAGCGGTCAATCTCGGATCAGAGCAGTTCTACGTGCATTATTTCGCAGGCCTGTCATGGCTCGACCTGGGCCATCCCGACACGGCCATGGAATCATTCCGTCGTGCGCTGGAATCCGGCTACCCGAAAAAATTGCTGGCGGCTGATCCTCATCTGGCCATTATCAGCAACACCGCGGAATTCCGGTTCCTCATCGCCGACTGACCCTACGGTTTCAGATACCCCCGTGAGCGATGCCTGACATCGGACCCGGCAAGGGGTCGCAAGGGTGATGTACACACTGCCGGCTCGACGACCTCACCGTCCGGCACAATTCGGATATGCTAGTCGGGCGGGGGTCGCAGGGAAGGTTACATGGGATTCGCAATCCAGCACGGATTCCGGCTCGGAAGCCTGGAAGTCTACCCCGGCCACGGGGAGGTTCTGGGTCCAGAAGGACCGATCGAGCTTGATCGCGACGCGTTCCGCGTGCTGGTGGCCCTGGCCGAGAATTTTCCTGGCGAGGTGCTATTCACGCGTCCATTCCTTGGCTCTTTTCTTTTGGAATTTCACCCAAGAACTCAACATATTCGCCGGTAACTCATAGCCCTTGTTTTTAGCTTCTAGCATAAAATGTCCGGCATAATTCGTACCCCACTCCGATACATATCTACTATTACCAGGCCAGTAAGAAAACCCTCCATCTGTGGTTTGGAAAGATTTATATTTCGTTAATGCAGCGTTGATATTCTCTTGTACTTTTGCCTTTTCAGCTGCAGACATTTCAACAAAATTAGATAGATACAATTGAGGGAACACCGCAGAAGTAGTTTGCTCTATACAACCGTGCGGGTAACGAATTAAATACGAAAGTTGTTTCTCTAAATTTAAGTAGGGAATGCGAGAAATTTCCACTTTTGTTTCATTGGTACCTCTAATTCCAAAGGCTGAATAAACATCACTAAATGTTGAATTTCCTTCAACCGACTTCACTTTCGATTGCGTCATAGGAGGGTTAGCTGGACGCACCAATATTTCTATTTCTTCAAAAGACTTCTCTTTACCCGAACTTACCTCTACTTTAAATTTACCTACACCTAATTTATTGGCTACTTCGTAATCAAAGAAAATTGTTTGATCTCCTTTTCCTGTAAAGTTCACCGTTTGTTGTGTACTACCCTTGGCCACTAAATATTCATTAGAACTTACCTTAACTGCCACTTGCTTGATTTTGTTACTCATAGCAATGATGTTCACCGGCACTTTAATCTGCTCCTTCGGCCCTAACACCCTTGGTAAAGTGGCTTGTACCATCAAAGGCTGTTTCACTTGGATTTCCTTTTCCGTTGAACCATAAGCCCCATTATGTGCAGCTACTACCATTACGCGAACTGCACCTATGTAATTGGGCATATTAATTTTATGACTCGCTTCCTCACCTTCTTCTAAATAAAAAGGTCCTAAGTATTTTACAACGGGCTTAAATCGATTTGCAGATGCATCTTCCTTGTACACCAATCCTTCATCTCCTCCTATAGCCAAGAGAGCAGCCATTTTTCCCGTTTGTGCACTCATTACATACTTGTACATATCCCAAGTACGCACACTTAAAGCCTCTTTACTGTAGAATGAAGGCCATAAATCTGGAGTTTGAAAACGGGTTAAAGAGAGTAAACCTTCATCTACAACTGCCAAGGTGTAAGCCATAGCTTTGCCGTCTTTCTCTTTCACCTTCACCGAATAATCAGACAAAGGTTGCACGGTTTCTGGCGCTGTTATCTGAGGAGCTAAATGCGTCGCTGGATCAGAAACAGCCACCGGCGTTATACCATACATACGAATAGGTAAGGCATTTTCCGTTTGTCCGTGCGGCTGTACCAAGGTTGCACTTACATAAATGTTCGGTGCCATTTCTTCCGTGGTAGGAATTTCTAGAACAGTAGATTTATCATCAGCTTCTTGCCAATAGCTTGCAAGAATTTGATCTCCTTTTTCAATGGTCACATAAAACCTTCCTATTCCACCCGATGGAACGGTAATTTTTGCAGTTTCACCCACATCATAACTCTCCTTATCGGTTTCTAAGTTCAACATAGAAGCCGCCTCACTGTTGCCGTTATCGTCTGCGTACCATCCAGAATAATCTGCATAGAAGCTTTGCATAGCGCTATGACCAGAATTTTCATCGATTACCCTGAGCATGTATTTCCCCCATCCTCTTTCTGGAAATTTCAATGTGTAATTGGCCTTTCCATTTTTCACGTAAAAGCTTTCTGACTTCACTAAATCTGATGAGTTACGCGAAACATAATTGGTGAGATCATCTTCTCCATTTCCTTCCCACCACCAGTTGTAAGAAACTTTATATAATTCAACCTTCACTTTTCTCGACAAAGGAGAGCCATCTTCGTCCACAGCAGCTATAGATACTGCATGCTCATCTTCAGAATTCAAAGCAGTTCTCCAATTCGTTCCTCCATCCATTTTAAGTCCAACATAACTGGTGAAGGGCGAATATTTTTTAGAAACGTAATCTTGACTGAAATCACCTCCTTCTTCAAAAACTTTGGTACTCCATCTCACCTTTAACATTCCTGGTGCATCCTCCGGCTTTTCCCAATCAAAACTCACTTTTGCGCTACCTGAAGCATCTGTTTTCACCTCTGCTAAAAGCGGTTCTTCTAAATAATACCTTTTAGACCTATCATCAAATTGATAATTCTCATAGCCTTTAAACGTAGTTTTCAAACCAAAGACATCTAGCTCAACTGCCGCTTTCAGATTTGCAGCAGGTGCTCCGTACAACCAATCAGCTTGCAAGTTTGCACTCACCGCCGAAGAATGATCTAATACATCTGCCAAATCATAGTTAATGCGTATTCTATTGGGTTTTACTGTTTCAATTTTCAAATACTTATAGAAATCAGAATTTCCAACAATAGCTTTTGCCTTCCACTTTCCAGTTGGTGAATCGGGCATAGTTTTAAAGGTGAAAGCATATAAACCTTTCACTCCTTCGGTAGATACTTTTTTGGTATATAATTTCCCCATTGGGTCAAAGATCTCAAGTACCACAGGGTGATTTTTAGGAAGTGTCTCCAGTTTATCTTCCAAGGCAAAGGTTAGGAAAACAGAATCTCCTGGTCGCCATACGCCACGTTCTCCGTAGATATGTCCTTTGATTCCTTTTTCTATATGTTTACCACCTACTTCATACAAACTTGTAGAAAGCGATGAACCATTATCTACACGTAAATACCCACGTTGTGTACCTTTTTTGGCAATCAATAAGTAAGCTTTACTTCCTGGATTTATAGAGAGTAAACCATCTCCATCTGTTGTACCCGTAGCAATTAACTGATTTTGGAAATTGTAGGCTTCCACCGTAATTCCTTTCAGTGGGTCTGTAGTTCTTAAATCGGAAATGGCGATTTCATAACGGTTATCCGCTCCCTCTTTAGCTATGATTCCGAAATTACTCGACAATACATTTCTGCTAACTTGACGGTTGTAATATTTATAATAGCTATCTGTACATGGGTTGTCTTTATCTCTGTAATCGTATCCACCATCAAACCAACGGTCCACATTCATGTAGTATTCGTTGGATTCGTAGTTTTGCTCTCTTCGTTTCAAAGGTTTTATAAGCCCTGTTGAATCTCCACAAGGATATAAAGATTGGTGACGTTCGTACGACATCATTACCCTGTATATTGAACCCGGCTCAGAATCTATATAACGATTTAAATCAATTTTAAAATTATTCCACACCCCATAGTCGATAGGTTCTGAAGTTACCAAATCTACACTTCCATCGTAAATCAATCTTCCTACACGCGCCAAATCAGAACTTCCGTTGTGATGGTTCTCTTGAAAAAACTGGTTCACGTTATTCTCAAAAACACGTAAAATTCTCAAGTTAACAGCCTTTAGATTAACAGCTTTAAAAGGGAAGTCTATCGTACCATTGTTTGAGGGCATAATTACACCATCACCAATGAGTTCTAATGCCGGTTTTTCTGTATTAAACGTAAGTCCTTTTACGAATTGTTTTTTGAGTGAAAAACCTTTGCTATTGCGTATCGTTTTATTTACAACCAAAGTTTCCACCTTTTCCATTTTCCCTTGGGGATAAGCCTTGATTTCATTACCATCAATGCTTAATCGCAACTTCTTACCTGATGAAAGGTATACCAAACCATTGAGGTCTTGATTTTCATCCAAGGGATCAGAACACTGAATGGAAAAATACAATCCTGGCTCTTGCACTACTTTGGCCTGAACTACGACAAACTCATCGAGCGGTGGAACGCGCATCTCTAATTGCTCCTCTACCTCGACTCCTATTGGTTCTCCATTCCACGACAACACCACTTTACTCGCTTGTGCACTTCGTTCAACTCCTGTTAATGTGAAGGAGTGTCGTTTTGCCGCGTTTTTATGTTCCCAAATAATGTTTAAAGATTTACCATTTTGCGTAGCCTTAAAACACGCTTCAACCATGGCAGGCAGCGCCATATCTCCAGTTCTTACACTTCCTTTAATATCTTGCTTTGAATAATCCTTATTACTTTGCGTGTAAATACCTGTAAATTCTACAAATAAATTTTGGTGCATCACCATGAAACCAAATTCCAACGTTTCGTATTCATCCTCTACTTCTAAAAGCTCATTTAATTGAAAGCTTCCTTTGTATTTTTGTCCGCCCACAAGCGTTTCATTGGGTCGAAATGCTATGCTTTGCTTATCTATCCAATATGCCTCTCCTTCTATACTTGGTTCAAATTCGAATAAATCTCCTTCTATTTTTTCTCCCGCAACAGCACTTTCTACCGGTGCCACGAGAACAACTTTAATTTCATCTTGATTGGAAATAACACCCGAAGTAAAGGCTGTGATATAATCACTAAAACCGGGGTTAACTTTAATTTGAGCTAAATCAATCTCTTTGTTTGAGCACGAAAACAAGATAAACGTAGCTAGGAAGAAGGTGATAAACTTTTTCATTTTTTGAAGGAATAAAATCTTAATAAATGGTGTGTTGATTTAAAAAAAGAAGCTGCTTTTTTCAAGTCGCCTAAAAATACAGTTTTCAGCTTAAAAAAGCAGGGAACACAGGGCGCTTTTTCTACAATTTTTCAATTTTCCTCCAAACAAGAAAGAAAGCTTATTTTTGCAGCAAACATTTCGGGAATGAAAAGCACGGTATTATCAGTCAATTGGAAATTAGCACAACAAGTATTTGAAGCATTGGTCACAGAAAATGAAAACTTCTTAACCTTGAGCATTCGTCTAAGCGCAAATAGCGCTCCTTACTTAAAGGAAGATGAGGAAGCTTTGCTCCAATTCGAAAATGTTTTCGGGTACAGTGTAACTGCGATAGATGCCGAAAGTTATGCGAAAGGAGCCTACCGATGGAAGGAAGAAACATTAACATGGGGTGGATTTCTGGAACTAAAGAAAAGCAACTTTTTACAAGAAACTCCTCCCAACTTTAAACAAATACTTCCGAATTCCAAAGGTTTAAAACTTAGACACTTTGTAGTATTTACTCCTACGCAAATTATAGAATGCATTGCCGAAGATTACCGTTTTAGCTTTAAAAATGACGCAGGTGAAGCCATAGAAGCAAAGTATCCGAAAGCTTATTTGAATTACTACCTTTCCTTGTTTTTCACTCATTTTGCAATGGTAAATGCAGAAAATTTGCGCATGTTCACCGATTTGTACTTACAACTCACCAAACGCAAAGATTTTCCTTTGTTGCAAGAAGAAGTAAAAGCCATAGAGAAAAATAAAGACACAGGTCTTGTATTGAAATACATTCATAGTTTAACGCAAAGTAAATTCGCAGAAAAGCAATTGAAGGAAGTGTTGAAATATATACTTCAGTATAAATAAACCCAGTTGAATTTTCTCGAAAAGCTAATAGACAACATACCCTCGTGAGAAAGAGTTTAGGTTTCTTAATACTCTCACACTCCTGTACGCTGTTCTGTTCCCATTCGTGTAGGTTGGAAAGCTGCCTTAGGCTAATTTTTTCAAAACACTTATTTGCTCGTTAAATCTCCTATCTTTGCACCATGCTTAGAGTTGGAATAGTTAATACATTAGAAATACTTCGTTTTACGAGTGTTGGAGCTTATTTAGGAGACGATCAGGACAATGATGTTTTATTGCCGAACAAATATCTTACAGAAGATATGAAAGAAGGTGATGAAATTGATGTGTTTTTGTACCACGATTCTGAAGACAGAATTGTAGCAACTACGCAACGACCACTCATCAAGCTGAATGAATTTGCTTATTTGAAGGTGAAAATGGTAACCAAGTTTGGTGCATTTTTAGACTGGGGATTGGAAAAAGATCTTTTGGTGCCTTTTAAGGAGCAAACTACCAAAATGGAGGAAAATGGTACTTACCTCATCTACATGTATTTGGATGAACAAACCGGTAGATTGGTAGGAACTGCAAAAGTGAAAAAACACTTCTTTGATGAGGTGTTGGACCTAGAAGTTGATGATAAAGTAGAACTTTTGATTTGTAATGAAACAGATTTGGGGCAAAACGTTATCGTGAACCAAATGTATTCTGGGTTGATTTACCACAACGACATTTCTCGTCCGCTAAAGAAGGGTGAATTGACTACAGGTTATGTTTACACCATAAGAGAAGATGGAAAGTTAGACATTCGTTTGGACAAGAGTGGTTATGAAAAGATAGAACCCAATGCCGATAAAATTTACGCCGCAATTATTGAAAACGGTGGTAAATTGGCCTTGACGGACAAATCTCATCCAGACGATATTAGAGAGCGTTTAGGAATGAGTAAAAAGACCTTTAAAAAATCATTGGGTAACTTATACAAGGCGCGTAAAGTTGTCATTCACGACGATTACATAGAGCGTGTAGATTAGGTTTCTAGATAATATTAAAAAAGCGACTACTCTTTAAGAATAGTCGCTTTTTTTATGCTTATTCAATTTATAACCTACACTAATTTAGCTTATAAAACGGTTAACCTCGCAAGATCAACCGTTTTACCTGTAAACAAAAACCGATGTATTATTGTGCTAGGTCAAATCTATCTGCGTTCATGACTTTCGTCCATGCTTCTACGAAATCTTTTACAAATTTCTCGTTGGCATCATGAGTTGCATAAACCTCTGCTATCGCTCTTAATTCTGAGTTAGATCCGAAGATCAAATCAGCTCTTGTAGCTGTCCACTTCACCTCATCTGTTACTCTATCTTTTCCAACAAACTCCTTTTTGTCATCCGAAGTTGCTGTCCAAACTGTACCCATATCTAACAAGTTCACGAAGAAAGCATTGTTCAATGTTCCAGGTGTTGAAGTAAACACTCCATGTTTTGAACCATCATAGTTAGCGTTTAATACACGCATTCCTCCCACAAGTACGGTCATTTCTGGCGCTGTTAAACCTAACAACTGTGCTTTATCTACCAGCAATACCTCAGTCTGGAGGGTGTAATCTGTTTTTTGGTAATTTCTAAACCCATCAGCCATAGGTTCTAATACTGCCATTCCAGCTGCATCTGTTTGCTCAGCCAAAGCATCCATTCTACCGGGTGTAAAGGGAACTTCTACACTTACTCCAGCCTTACGAGCCGCTTCTTCTACCGCTACTACTCCACCTAATACAATTAAGTCAGCCATAGAAACTTTCATATTGCCATTTTTAGCGTTGAAATCCTTCTGAATTCCATTGTAAACAGCCAATACTTTTTTCAATTCTTCAGGGTTGTTTACTTCCCAGTTTGCTTGAGGTGCTAAACGAATGTGCGCTCCATTTGCTCCTCCTCTTCGGTCTGATTCTCTGTAAGTTGAAGCTGAAGCCCATGCCGTAACAATTAATTGCTCCTGCGTTAATTCAGAATTTAAAATGCTTTGCTTTAACTCCTTAATTTCTTTTTCCCCAATTATCGTATGATCTACAGCTGGAATTGGATCTTGCCAGATGTAATCTTCTTGAGGCACTTCTGGTCCCCAGTAGCTCGAGCTTGGTCCCATATCTCTGTGCGTTAACTTAAACCAAGCTTTGGCAAAGGCCTCTTCAAATTCCTTTGGGTTTTCATAAAATCTTCTTGAAATCGCAGCGTAAATGGAATCTTCTCTCAACGATAAATCTGTTGTCAACATCGTTGGGGTTACTGTTTTATCTTTGTCAAAAGCATGTGGATACATCTTCTCAGGGTTCTTTGCTTGCCACTGATGTGCCCCTGCCGGACTCTTTACCAATTCCCACTCGTTTTCAAACAAGCTCTTGAAGAAATCATGACTCCATTGCGCAGGAGTTGAAGTCCAAGTCACCTCTAAACCAGAAGTAATCGCATCTGCGCCTTTTCCAGATTTATAAGTAGACTTCCATCCCAAACCTTGCTCTTCAATGCCAGCAGCCTCGGGTTCTGGCCCCACATTATCTGCCGGACCTGCACCGTGAGTTTTACCAAAAGTATGTCCCCCAGCAATCAAAGCAACTGTTTCTTCATCATTCATCCCCATTCTGCCAAAAGTCTCTCGAATATCTATCGCTGCTAATTTTGGATCTGGATTACCATTCGGTCCTTCTGGGTTTACATAAATCAACCCCATTTGTACAGCTGCCAAAGGATTTTCTAA
>NZ_JBVCPV010000132.1:0-8613 GCF_057456495.1 Lishizhenia sp.
ATATACCCCATAAGAACTTGGGTAATAAGATTGCGATAATGCCATTAAATCTGCACCATCTAAAAAACGTTCTCCTTTTTTCATCGGAACGATAATAGGATTTCCGTTTTCATCCCTACTAATACACTCTGGACCAATGGCCGTAAAATTACACAAATACGCACCTTGAGCATTTCTCAAATAGCTTCCTTGCCATGCATACACGGCTTCAGTATCACCACCATTTGCAGCCTTCAGCCATTGCTGTCTCGTTGGTAATTTAACACTATAGGTATAATCTTTATCTGCTGTATTTAATTGGTTTTGCAAGTAACTACAATACCCTTCCATTCCCTCCTTTGAAATGGTTACAACAGGATATCTTTTGTACGCAGGATGATTACCATACAACTTCATCATGTCCTTGGATAAATCATTGGTCTTTATCCATAAGCTAGAATCTCTAATTGCTTTATTTAGCTCAATGGTATTTCCGGTTGATTTCAAATGCGCTAAATAGGCATTGTATTCACCATTGGTAACCTCCGTTTTACTTATTCCAAATCCATTCAATACATTTCCTTCTGATAATTCAGGTATAAAGGAATAGGTGTCTTCAATAAGATCTGGTAAAGGAGAATTTCTCTTAAACAAAGAAAAAGAACTTAGAGCTAGCACAGCGGCAAGGGCTGGTACAATTATTTTTTTCATAAGAAGTGGTTTTAGGATATAAGTACGAAGAAAAGAAAAGGTTACAATAGAGTTCTTGAAGAAAATTTAAAGATTTAAGCATGGACTACGTCCATATTTAAAAATTTAAAGAACAGTAAAACTGAGGTTCCTGATAAGGAGCTGTGCAATGCGGTGTACTGAACGACAACCGAAGTAAGCGATAGTCGAAGTCTCGATGGACAAACCATCAAACCGTCAAACTTTCAAACCATCAAACCCTCTTGCATTTAACAAAAAAACGGAACCCTTTCGAGTTCCGTTTCCAGTAATATTGAATTTACTTCTTAGTATCTGTAGTGCTCTGGTTTGTATGGTCCAGCTACCTCTACTCCGATGTATTTTGCTTGTTCTTCTGTTAAAGTTTCTAACTCAACACCAATTTTAGCAAGGTGTAAAGCAGCTACTTTCTCATCCAAGTGCTTCGGCAACATGTATACTTCGTTTTTGTATGCATCTGCATTGTTCCACAATTCTAATTGCGCCAATACTTGGTTTGTAAATGAATTAGACATTACAAATGATGGGTGACCTGTTGCACATCCTAAGTTTACTAAACGACCTTCAGCCAATAAGATGATATCATTTCCTTTCACGTTGTATAAGTCAACCTGTGGTTTGATTTCAACTTTAGTATCACCGTAGTTCTCGTTTAAGTAAGCTACGTCGATTTCGTTATCGAAGTGACCGATGTTACAAACGATTGTCTTATCCTTCATCATTTCAAAGTGTTTCCCTTGAACGATGTCTTTGTTACCAGTAGTTGTTACAACGATATCAACGTTTCCTACTACTGAATCCATTTTCTTCACTTCAAATCCGTCCATTGCAGCTTGTAAAGCACAAATTGGATCAATTTCAGTAACGATAACTCTTGCTCCAGCACCTCTTAAAGAAGCAGCAGAACCTTTACCTACGTCACCGTAACCAGCAACAACAGCAACTTTACCTGCCATCATAGTATCTGTAGCTCTACGGATAGCATCTACTAATGATTCTTTACATCCGTATTTGTTATCGAATTTAGACTTAGTTACAGAATCATTCACGTTGATTGCTGGCATAACTAAAGTTCCGTTTTTCATTCTTTCGTACAAACGGTGAACTCCTGTAGTTGTTTCTTCAGATAAACCTTTGATATCTTTTGTTAACTCTGGGAAACGATCAAACACCATGTTTGTTAAATCTCCACCGTCATCCAAAATCATGTTTAATGGCTGACCACCTTCGAATGCAAATAAAGTTTGTTCTATACACCAGTCAAACTCTTCTTCGTTCATTCCTTTCCATGCGAAAACTGGAATTCCTGCAGCAGCGATTGCAGCAGCAGCGTGATCTTGTGTAGAGAAAATGTTACAAGAAGACCAAGTAACGTCAGCTCCTAATTCTACCAATGTTTCAATCAAAACAGCAGTTTGAATCGTCATGTGTAAACATCCTGCGATTCTTGCTCCTGCTAGTGGCTTAGATGCTCCGTACTCTTTTCTTAAAGACATTAAACCTGGCATCTCTGCTTCAGCTAATCTAATCTCTCTTCTACCGTACTCGGCTAAACTTATATCTTTAACTTTATAAGCTAATTTTTCAGTTGTGTTGCTCATTTATAGTTGTTTATCTATTTTAATATGGATGCAAAGATAAGGAAAGCCCTATTATTTCAAAAGGAATTGAGTTTTAAAACTTTATAGGGTAAAGAACAGGACGTTAGCACAAGTTCTTTAATCTTCGAAGATGTCATTCTGAACTTTTACCAGACTATCGTTGTTAAAGAAAAATGTTTTGTACTGAATAGCGTCTTGATAATCTTCTTGCAGTAAATCTTGGACAAATAATTCCCTGTATTTTCTTGTCTTTCTTTCCTCATAGTATTTGGCATTCACGGCGTATAAAGGAAATTCCGGTTCTTGGTTCAAAGAATAATCCAAATCGGCATATGTAAGCATAATCAAGTATACGTTTTGCCCTGATTCATCAATGTAGTTTCCATAAGTACTCATGGGATAGCAATGACTGCTCTTACATTTATTCACGAAAAAATGTACGATAGAAGAATCGTTTTTCTTTAGCTCTTTTCGAAGTTCCATACCGGTAATCTCATAAACATTCCCGGCTTTTGCTTCCTCAAAGGTGCTCAATTTCTTCACTTTGGTTTTTTCCTCATACGATAAGTACTGATAATCTGATGTAATCCCTTCAATCTGAAAATTGATAGTTATGCAAGAACTTAAGAATCCGGCCAAAGCCAGTAATTTAAAGTGGTTGTTCATAAATGATTTATTTTGGTTATCGGCGATTTATTTGTTTCACCTAACGGTGAGACTGCTAAACCGCCAATTTGTTACAACTTCATCGCGGCAATCAATTCATTTTTTGCTTTGGACTTCCATCTCCGCCAAAAAAAGCATCTTTCGGCTCCCACAATTCCACTCGATTTCCGTCTACATCCAGAATATGTATGAATTTTCCGTATTCAAAATCTTCTAATTCGTTTACAACCTTTACTCCCTTTTCTTTGAGTCCTTCAAGCAATGCTTCCAAATTATCCACTCTAAAATTCAACATCGCTTTTTGTTTGGGTTCACCGAAGTAGGTAGAATCCTCCTCAAAAGTTCCTAGTTGTAAAAAGCCCGAACCTCCTTGCTCTCTAACAAACTCAAAACCTACGCCGTAATCATTCGTGGTCATCCCTAAACACTCTTCATAAAAATTACGCATCGCTTTAGGATCTTTACATTTTATAAAGACTCCTCCTAACCCCGTGACTTTTCCTTTCATCTATTTTTTTGCTTTAAAATAAGAAGAACGAAGCAATCTTGTATTCCTAAATTCAAAATATTTCAAGCATTTTTTTCTTCCATTGATCCAATACGATTTTCTATGCGTATTTTCGAGAACAATACCATATGTTAGGTGTTAGAAACAAGGTTATGATACAGCAACTTCAACGATATAAGACAGGTATTTTACTCGGCATCTTGCTCATCTTCCACACAGTGGGTTTAATTGGACTACAGAGTGAAATGCGACAAGACTTTCTAAAATTGAGCTTTTTGAACTTAAGCTTAGCTTTTGTGGTGTTGTTGTTAGGAAGAAAAAATCACAGCCGAAAATTCTATATCTACGCCTTCACCATTGTCTTAACTGGAATGGTAGCCGAATGGATAGGCGTACACACCGGTCATTTATTTGGCAACTACAGTTATGGAGAAAACCTGGGCGTAAAAATCTGGGATGTACCCCTTATTATCGGCATCAATTGGTTAGTTCTAACCATGGGTAGCACTTCAATTTTAGCCTTTACCAATTGGCCTATCCTCCTCAAAGCAATTGCCTCTGCAGCTTTGATGACAGCATTAGATTTATTGATAGAACCCGTTGCAATTGCGAATGAATATTGGATGTGGGAAGGAGACATCCCCTCCTTTAACTACCTATCTTGGTTCTTCATTTCTTTGGTATTACACTTCGGATATTTTACCTTAGGATTGGCAGAAAAGAACAAAGTTGCAGTAGGTTTGTTCTGCATTCTTAGTCTGTTTTTTTTATGTTTACTTTAAAGCTTTAGCACAATGTATTGGTGGGGACCCTTTCTTTTAATTGCAACATTTTTCGTCATGGAATTCATGGCATGGGCTACACATAAATATGTGATGCATGGTTTAGGTTGGTATTTCCATAAAGACCATCACCAAGTAGAGCCCGGATTTTTCGAGAAAAATGATTTTTTCTTTCTTATTTATGCCATACCGTCTTGGCTGTGCATCATGCTTGGAATGATGAATGACAATTACATCGCTGTTTGGATAGGATATGGTATTGCTGCTTATGGTTTCGCCTACTTCCTTTTCCATGACGTATACATACACCGTAGATTTAAGTGGCTGCGTAACATAGACCACCCTTATTTTATGGCCATTAGAAAAGCACACAAAGTTCACCACAAGCATTTGGGGAAAGAACATGGTGAATGTTTCGGTATGCTCATTGTTCCCTTAAAATATTACAAGGAAGCCAAAAGGTCTTTCGCCATAAAAAAAGCTAAATCATGAGTCTATACCTCTGGATCAACCTTCTCACATTAGTCGGCCCGTTCTTTTTGTCCTTCGATAAAAAGGTCGCATTTTACAAACATTGGAAAGCATTATTCCCCGCATTACTTTTAGTGGGAACGTTTTTTTTATTGTGGGATGAATACTTCACGCAAAATGGAATTTGGGGGTTTAATCCAGAATATCTTTCAGGTATTTATTTGGGACACCTCCCACTTGAGGAAGTTCTCTTTTTCTTTACAGTGCCCTATGCTTGCATCTTCATTTTCGCCTGTATAGAAGCCTATTTCCCAACCATGAACCCACACCAATTCGGCTATATATTCTCTATCTCCTTCTCCTTCACAGCGCTATTTTTAGGCTTTGCACACCTAGAAAATTGGTACACCAGTAGTGCCCTCATCGGTTCTGGAGTATTAAACGCTGTATTCTATTTCGCAAAAACACCCAGCTGGTACCCTAAGTTTTCTATCGCCTTTATGGTGGCTATACTCCCCTTTTTAGTGGTCAACGGCATCCTTACAGGTTTTTTTACAGAAGCACCCGTGGTTTGGTATAACGAAGCACACATTATGGGCCCCAGAATAGGAAGCATACCCGCAGAAGATCTCTTCTATAACTTCTTTATGCTTTTTGGAATTATGCTCATTTATATGAGCTTGCGTAAAAAGTCGTGGGCAAACCCGCTGCGCTAACCGGGTCTTCCGCTAAAGTTCACCACCTGTTCTCAAAGCAGTTGTAAGCTTTCTATGCACTTCCGCTGGTCGTACCCATAAAGCAACAACTCCTAATCTCACATGCGGTAAAGCTAACACTCCACCCCCTGTTTGATTCTTTATCCCTACTCCCTACTGATAAGCTCAAAAGATTTTTATTTTTGCAGCCAAATAATTACCTAACCATGAAAAACACAACACTCGTGCTTTGCGCACTATTTGCATTTCTCAAGTCTTACGGTCAAGAAGAATTCAATCCGAAAAATTCAAATCATGAAATTTTAATATATACTGAATCTACCTTTCCTAAGAAATCAAATTTTGACTTCACTTATGATGAAAAGTACAGCACTAAATTGTTTTTGAGTTTAAAAAGTGATCGAGGTATAGGGGTAAACTACAAACGAAAAGTAATAGACAAAGGTAATTTCTTCATGCATATAGGATTAAACACTGGGAAACAAACCTTCAATTACAATCTGGTTCATCACTCAGGATATGCTCATTTTCAAGAATTCACATTAAACAGACACAAGTTAAAAGTTGGTTTCAGCAAGGAGTGGTATTTACTTAAAAACAAACTGCTTATTGAACCTGTGTTTCAACTTAGTTACCTAACAACGTTCAATAAATTCAACAGTCATACAGCAAATTATTTCAATGAAAAAACCGGCGACTTTTATGAAACCGATGTGAAATTGTATAGTACATTCATCAGGAAATTTTATCCGCAATTACAACTCAACATAAGCTACGCATTAACAAAACAATTGTATTTAGGCGTGTTTTACCAAACCAAATTTATCCAAGATTTACCCTATAATTATTCTTACCAAGAAACACTAATTAGTGAAGATCCGAACCTAAGTGACCAAATTACTTTTGATAAAGGAAGTATGCTAATGCTTATCCAAAGACGATTTATAGGTGTAAGTTTATCCTTTAAATATTAAAACAAAAAAAGACGCCTCCAACGAAGCGTCTTTTTTTAGTCTTTTATTTCCAGTGTTCCATCAATAGTATAGCTTTCACCCGTATAGTTATCATTGAGTAACTCATCCACTTGACCCGTAAAACTTCCTTCCATGATGGTTCTACCCACAGCCTTTCCTTCGAGCTCTACATCAAAATAATAGTACCCCGAATTTTGTCGGTAAATTTCTATTTCTCCTACCCATTTACCATCCTCCTTTTCAAGGTAATTGAGTTGATTATTACTTCCCGTTTTAATGAGAAAAATCTTATTCGTATGCTCAGTAACTTTCGCCTCTTCAGAAACGAGTATTTCATTGTTGGCATCTCTAAACACCAAATAAACATATTCGTCTTCTTCTACCTTTTGGGTACAAGAAAATAGAAGGAGTAAACTAAATAAGGGTATAAATTTTTTCATGGTACTTTTTCCTTCTAAGAATCAAAGGTTGTACCAAAGCGAATCCTAACTATCGAGAAGATCGTCATTCTCGGGTTTAGTCTGTTGTAACTTCCCTAAAAAAGTGGCTAATAATGAAATTACTAGTCCGGCTAAAATCAGTGCTGTAGCCAGGGGCCAATGCATAATTCTAAACACAACACCTAGCATTACAATTCCTGCTCCGATGTAAAAAACTAGACCTTTTTGCTTTTGGGTATTTGCCTTGCGCTTTTTATCAAAGTAAATCGACAATATAGAAAACACAAACCCCAACATACCCACGTAAATCACTCCATAACGCAAAATACCTTGGAAACTCAAACCAAAAACTGAATAGCGTGTAAATATAAGAGCCATGGCTATAAAAGACACTGCAAAACACAATAAACTCAGTCGGTTAAATATCATTCTTCTTCTTT
The DNA here is from genome assembly GCF_057456495.1 of Lishizhenia sp. Taxonomy (NCBI): domain Bacteria; kingdom Pseudomonadati; phylum Bacteroidota; class Flavobacteriia; order Flavobacteriales; family Crocinitomicaceae; genus Lishizhenia; species Lishizhenia sp. The sequence goes on from NZ_JBVCPV010000132.1 coordinate 7,307, forward strand.
TTTGTTGTTGGGGAATACCAGCCAAATACCCAAGGTAAGTACGCCGATAAACAAAATGAATTTAGCGTTTTCCCATTGAAATTCCAAACCTGCAAATCCTACAAACAACAAGAGTAAACTTAAAAACAGAATCAGGCTCTGAAAACCGAATTTCACACCTTCCTTTCGTCCTTCCCAAAGATGCAGAGAGACACCTAAAATTCCAGAAATTAGGATGAGTCCGCCCCACGGAAAAACATTTAGAAGCGTATTCTCTTCTCCTGCAAAAAGGATAAACAACCGAGGCAAGGCTATACTTGCTCCACATATTCCTAAACTTAAATTGGCTATTTTTTTCATCTTATCCGTTGTTGTGATAAGCCAATAAACTGGCATTAGAACTTGCTCTTTTATAAACATAAGCTTTAGCACGTACACTGGCTTTGTGAAAATCAAATCCTCTGGCAATGTATGCTGCCAAAGCACTGCTTAACATACAACCTGTACCATGCTTGGGTATAAAACCTTTACCTTGAGCGTTTAATGATTTCACGCCTTTAGCGGTAACTAAGAAATCTCTTCCTTCTTTTTGTTTAAAATCAGACCCCAATACTTCTTCTGTATGACCTCCCTTCACATACAGCTTTTTTGTAGAGGTTTCCTTTAAATTTAAACGCACGTATTCAGGTGCATTGGGAGTAAGAATATCTACCGCATCAATAATTTTTTGCAAGTTCATCTGAAAACGCGCTTCATCCATAACCTCTCCTTGGTTAAAACTAGGTTGTAACACCGGGTCCCAAACAATGGGTACCTGCGGATGATATTCTTTTATTTTCGATAAAACAGCAATTAATACTTCGCTATTTTCTATCAATCCAATTTTTATGGCAGCAGGTGTATAGCGTTTCAGTAACAATTCTAGCTGACTCAAAATCACCTCTTGCGGCGTCCAAATTACCTTTTCGAAGTAATCTTCTACCTGAAGGGTATTACAGGTTTGTACCGCTAAACCCAGGGTCTTCAATTGCTCAAAACTCTTGATATCGGCTAAAACTCCTGCTCCTCCACTCGGATCGAAACCCGCAATACTTATACAAATAGGTCTTATTCTCCCCATTTCTTTACAGTCTTTTGGTAAATCCTAATTTAGCCGCCTCTTCATTGATGATCTCTTTCTTATACTCCAACAAATCATCTGTTTTTTGCAAAGCAATTTGACTGATCATGGTATTTGAAAGCACATAAGCAGAAAATTCTTTTCCATACTTTTCTGCAATAGCTTCCTTGATTGGACCAAAGAAATTTGTCTTTTGTTCATCCACAAT
>NZ_JBVCPV010000133.1:0-8605 GCF_057456495.1 Lishizhenia sp.
ATCTCAAAGACTCAATTATCTTTGGATGCTGTGGAAAGAAGAAAGTTTATTCAATTAACGGGACTTGGAAGTATCCCTTTGATTTTTGGTGCGTGCAGTATACCTGAGATGGAAGAAGGGTATGATGTTGCTGTAGATAGTAATCGTTTGCGCGGACATGTTTTGCGCGAGCAGTTGAGTAAACCGGTGGCTGCTACTTTCGAAAATGAACTTTTAATTATAGGGGGAGGAGTGGCAGGAGTGGCTGCTTATGTAACAGCCCAGCAAGAAGGAAAAGACGTTGCTTTGCTTGAAACCAATTCTTATTTGGGAGGAAGTGCAGGAGGAGGTAATTTTAAATCTGCCCGTTTTGCGAAAGGGGCACACTACGATTTAATTTATCCTTCTTATTATGGTAAAGATGCCTTGGCGCTTTTGAAAATAGCTCAAGTTATAGAACAGAACGAATTTACCAAGGAATACCATTTTGTAGATGCCCAATATCTTATAGATCCTAAAAAGGAAAGTACTTGTATACGTTTCGGAAAACGTGTGCACGAACCTTTGTCGGACTTCGAAGACCTCCCTGTGTTTGAAAAACTCTTACAGCCGTATTTGGGGAAAATGCCTATGCCCACCCGACTCATTCCACAAGAACTACATGCTTTAAATAATCTTGATTTTCATACTTGGTTAATGCAGCAACATTCTTTCTCTGACGAATTCATTAGAGCTGTAGATTATCAAATGCTAGACGATTGGGGTGGAACTTCTAAAGAGGTATCGGCTATTGCAGGTATACACTATTATATGTGTAGAGATTATAGTCAATCACCAGAATTACTTTCTCCACCAGAGGGGAACCTTTACTTTGTAGAAAAGCTGTTAGGCTTGAGTGATTACCAAAATATTCACCTCAATACTTTGGCGGCACATATCCAAGAAACAGAGAATGGTTTTGAAGTAAAGGCATATAACTTTGAAAAAGATCAAGTGGAGCTGTTCAAAGCAAAGCAAATCGTTTATGCCGGACAAAAACACAGTTTGCAGTATGTCTTTCCTAGAGCTCACCGACCAGAACTCATGGCGGAAGCAAGTGCTTGGGTAAGTATCAACTTTGTTCATCCGCGACCAAAAGAAAAAGTAGAAAATGTCTTTTGGCAAAACGACTTTATAGGAGAAAACAAAAACTTCATGGGCTTCTCTGACTCTCGTGCTCAATTTGATTATATAGAGAAGTACGATGTGCTAACAGCTTACTATTGTTTTTCACCGGAGGAAAGGGAAAAGTTAATCGCCTTTGAAAAAGATCCGAGTGGAATTATAGAACAAACAATAGCCTACCTCAAAGAAAGTCTAGGAGAGAATTATCCCGAAAAGTTAAAGTATGTCAATGTGAATATACTCGGTCATGCCATGCCTTTGCCCAAACCTGGCTACCTTTTGAACGATTGGAATCAAAACCGACCGGTACAAAACTTTACCTACGCAGGTGTAGATACTGGTAATTTACCCTTGTTTTTTGAAGCTTTGGATTCTGGGATACGGGCAGTGAGAAAGTTGCAGTCTTAAAGAGCTACGTTTTCAAAATGTTGAGTACAACTACTTTTGGATAAGTAAGTTTGGTTCTTGTAAATATTGCTCCACAGATGAACCTGTTAAATACCATCAGCAATCCTATACTTTCTAGGGTAACTCCAAACAAAGTTTACTCATAAACCACATGTCCGTTTTGTATTCTTCCTACCCATTTCAGTACCAATTCTAATTGACCGTCAGGAGTAAGGTTAGAATTGTCTAATACTATAGCATCGTCGGTTTGTATTAACGGACTTTCTTTTCTTGAAGTATCCAACTCATCTCTTTCTTTTAAGTTGGCAGCAACATCTTCCCAATTCACTTCTTCGCCTTTTGCTTGCAATTCTTTATAACGTCTATCAGCTCTAATTTCTGGAGCAGCTGTTACAAAAAGTTTCAATTCAGCATTCGGGAAAACCACAGAACCTATGTCTCTCCCGTCCATAACAACACCACCGGTTTCACCCATCTTGCGTTGCTTGTCCACTAAGAAAGATCTTACCTCACTTATCTTGGCTACCTGAGAGACTACTTGAGATACCTCTAAAGTTCGAATCTTGTGTTCCACGTTTTTACCGTTGAGTATCAACTCAGGTTTTTGCTCTTTCTCGTTGAACTCAAAGCTCAGATCAATTTCAGGTAAACGAGAAATCAAGACGTGCTCAGCGATTTTTCCATCCAAGATCAATTCGTTTTCAATCGCATATAAACTCACACCTCTATACATGGCGCCTGTATCTACAAAGATATAGTTCAATTCTTTCGCCAAAGCTTTGGCCAAGGTGCTCTTTCCACAAGAAGAATATCCGTCTATTGCTATTGTTAACTTTTTCATGATTGAATTTTAAATGGGATAAGTGCGAATATAAGGTGCAAACTTCAATATTCAATGCATCAAAAAAGGCTTTTGCAAGTAGCGAAAGCCTTTTAGTGTCTTTAAATCGTTTGCCTATTCTTTGATTTCGGCGTCTGGAGCATTTTTCATTACGCTCGAAATACCATTATCTCGAGCTGCTTTTGTAGTGTACATTTCACTAGATCCTATGATTTGTCCATTTCCTGCTTTTAGGTTGAAGTAGAACTGACCATTTTTTGCTTCTTTGCGCTCAAAATTGTCGTCTTCTCCACCATTTTTTTTCACAGATTCTATTCCGTTTTCAGCTCCTGACTTGGAACTGTATCCTTGACTAGATAAAATGATTTCGTGATTTCCTGCTTTTAAATTAAAGTACCAATCGTTGTTTTTCTCAGATTGGAAAAGTTTAAAGTAACCCATAGTTGTAAAATTTAAGATTCCTCCTTAAATTATAGAATCTGAATTACATTTACTTCATAGATCATTAGAAAAGTCATCCGAAATTGATAAATGTCGCTCTACAGCTTTTAAGTGCAAGTGCAGTGTTCGCCTCAATTTGAGAATTGTGAATTTATGTACTGATGTGTACCTATGAGTCTTGTTTATCGTAGTGCGTTTTCATTTTAACGAAAGGGGAATTTAAGAAGGAGTTTGTATGGTTAAGGAGTAGGATAAGTTGATTCTCATTAGTTCCTAATCCAAAGAGTAGGATCGTTAATATTCTAGTTAAATGTCTAAAAACCTAGCTGTCTAAAAGTCTAAATACCTATTTTTGTCGCAAATTGAAAGGTATATGATTCCATTTTCTCCGCCGAGGATAGATCAGGCAGTTGTTGATGAAGTAAGTAAGGCTTTGTTGAGTGGTTGGATTACTACAGGTCCGCGTACAAAAAAGTTTGAACAGGAGATAACTGATTACACGGGTGCACAGAAGACCTTATGCGTTAGTTCTTGGACGAACGGAATGGAAGTAGTGCTTCGTTGGTGGGGTATAGGCCCAGGTGATGAGGTGATAATTCCAGCTTATACCTATTGTGCATCAGCAAATATTATTGTGCACACAGGAGCTACTCCTGTAATGGTAGATTTAAATAAAGAAGATTTTAACGCAAGTGTTGATGCTATTAAAGCTGCCGTTACTCCGAATACCAAAGCGATAATGGGAGTGGATATTAGTGGTTTTCCGGTTGACTTTGACGAAATATACGAAGTAGTCAATAGTCAAGAGGTAAAGGCACAATTCCAACCTGCGAATGATTTGCAAAAACAGTTAGGAAGGATATTGTTGCTTTCGGATGCTGCGCATTCATTTGGTGCAGAATATAAAGGTAAGCGCATAGGTGCTTGCGCGGATATAACAGCTTTCTCTTTTCACGCAGTTAAAAATCTGACGACCGCAGAAGGTGGAGCAGTATGTTTCAATATGCCTGAAGGTTTCGATCACGACGATATTTACAAGCAATTCAATACATTGATTCTTCATGGTCAGTCGAAAGACGCTTTGGCTAAAACGCAAAAAGGAAACTGGCGTTATGATGTGGAGGAACCGGGTTATAAATGTAACATGACAGATTTGCAAGCTGCAATTGGTTTGGTAGAGCTTTCGCGTTATGAGGAAAACTTAACAAGAAGAAAACAAATCTTTGCGGCCTATACATCAGCTTTTGAGAAGGAAGCTTGGGCTATTATACCTCCGTATAAAACAGAAGATAAAACAAGCAGTTATCACTTGTATTTACTACGAATAGCGGATGTGACAGAAGCACAACGTGATGCTATTATTCAGGAAATCTTTGAACAAGATGTTTCTGTAAATGTGCACTTCCAACCATTGCCTTTGTTAACGGCGTATAAGAAGCGTGGTTATAAAATGGAAGACTACCCAGAGGCTTGGAATAAATATGCCAATGAGATATCGCTACCTGTTTATTTCGATTTAAATGATGAGCAAGTACAAACGGTGATAAAGGCGGTGAGGAATGCCGTTCAAAAAGTTTTAGGGTAATGAAAAGATTGTTTGATATCGTAGTATCTATTGTAATTCTTTTATGCATACTTCCCTTCGGTATTTTGCTGTCTATATGGATAGCTTTAGAAAGTGCAGGAGGTGTTTTTTACAAACAAGAGCGCATAGGTAAAAACGGTGTGCCTTTTTATTTGTTCAAATTTCGATCTATGCGCAAAGATGCTGACAAACAAGGTCGACTTACAATAGGTATGAAAGACAATCGAATTACCAAGTCAGGCCAATTTATACGCAAGTACAAGTTAGATGAATTCCCTCAATTCCTGAATGTTTTAAAAGGGGAAATGAGTATTGTTGGACCTCGTCCAGAAGTGAAAGAATATGTAGACCTCTATACTCCCGAACAAGCAAAAGTCTTGGAAGTTAAACCAGGAATTACAGATTATGCTTCCTTAGAATACTTTGATGAAAATAGAATATTGGGGGAGAGTGATGATCCTCAAAAGACCTATGTAGAGGAGGTTATGCCGGCCAAACTTCGTTTGAACATGAAGTATATTGCAAAACCTACCTTAGCCACAGATGTGAAAATAATGTGGTCAACTTTCAAGAAAATTATTTCATAAAGTAAAACCTTCTGGAACGAAAATCTTAGTCGTTTTCTAGGTAGGATTTATAACTTTTTGAAAATCAATAAGTGATGGGTTTGACAGTGGTGCTGTCAATTTTTTGTTAAAAATCGAAAATCCAAAGGAGGAAAGAAGGTGAAACTTTTACCTCGAAAATCAAAAATCACTATTCACATGTGTTGATAACTTTCAACAGCACTGTGTTAAAAATCAGCAACTTTATTCATTTCGGTATTGGTTTATAAATTAAATTGTGTACATTTGCACCCCCCAAAGTGTGTTTGGGGGAGTAATTTTTTGTAAATAATAAATAGAAATATGCCAACTATTCAACAGTTAGTTCGCAAGGGTAGAACAGCGCCGGTAAAGAAGAGCAAGTCAGCAGCACTTGATTCTTGTCCGCAGCGTAAAGGGGTATGTGTAAGGGTTTACACCACTACTCCTAAGAAGCCGAACTCGGCAATGCGTAAAGTAGCCAGAGTACGTTTAACAAACGGTAAGGAAGTGAATGCTTACATCGGTGGAGAAGGTCATAACTTACAAGAACACTCGATGGTGTTAGTGCGTGGAGGAAGAGTAAAAGATCTTCCTGGTGTGCGTTACCACATCGTTCGTGGAGCAGAAGATACTGCTGGTGTTGAGGGAAGAACTCAGCGTCGTTCTAAGTATGGAGCAAAAAGACCTAAGAAATAATTTTAAAGCTTTTTAGAGATGAGAAGAAGAAAGGCCAAAAAGATTCAGATACTTCCGGATCCAAAGTTTAACGATGTAGTTGTTACTAAATTCGTTAATAACATGATGCTGGATGGGAAGAAGAACCTTGCGTTTAAGATTTTTTACGATGCTATTGAGATCGTAAATACAAAAGTTGAAGAAGAAGAAGGATTAGAGATTTGGAAGAAAGCTCTTCACAATGTAACTCCTTCAGTAGAAGTTAGAAGCCGTCGTGTAGGTGGTGCTACTTTCCAAATTCCTACTCCGGTACGTGAAGGAAGAAAGCAGTCACTTGCGATGAAATGGTTGATCGGATACGCAAGAAAGCGTAACGAGAAGTCAATGGCGCAAAGACTTGCTAACGAGATAATCGCTGCCTCTAAAGAAGAAGGTGCTGCGTTTAAAAAGAAAGAAGATACATTAAGAATGGCTGAAGCGAACAAAGCGTTCTCTCACTTCAGATTCTAAAATATAAGACATGGCAAAAAGAGATCTTACATTTACACGTAATATCGGGATTATGGCGCACGTAGATGCTGGTAAAACAACAACTACAGAGCGTATCTTATATTACACAGGTATTAGTCACAAGATTGGTGAGGTACACGATGGTGCTGCAACAATGGACTGGATGGAGCAAGAGCAGGAAAGAGGTATTACAATTACTTCTGCTGCAACTACTTGTTTCTGGAAGTATCCAACAGTTCAAGGTCAAGCAGTTCCTGAAACGAAAGAATACAAGATTAACATTATTGATACTCCTGGTCACGTTGACTTTACAGTTGAAGTTGAGCGTTCATTAAGAGTTTTAGATGGTGCTGTAGCATTGATTTGTGCTGCATCAGGTGTTGAGCCTCAATCTGAGACAGTTTGGAGACAAGCAGATAAGTACAAAGTTCCAAGAATTTGTTTCGTAAACAAAATGGACCGTGCTGGAGCTGATTTCTTCAGATGTTACAATGAAGTTAAGGAGCGTTTAGGAGGTAATCCTATTCCATTACAGATTCCTATCGGAGCTGAGGATGATTTCGCTGGAGTTGTTGATTTGATCACAATGAAAGGAATCTCTTGGAACGAGGAAGATAAAGGGATGACTTACGAAGAGTTTGATATTCCTGCTGATTTAGTAGATGAAGCACAAGAGTGGAGAGAGAAATTGATCGAAGCTGTAGCTGAGTCTGATGACGCATTAATGGAGAAGTTCTTTGAAGATCCAGAATCAATCACTACTGAAGAGGTTATGGATGCTATTCGTGTTGCTACTTGTAACATGTCTATCCAGCCAATGATGTGTGGTTCTGCATTTAAAAACAAAGGTGTTCAGACAATGTTGAACGCGGTTATGGCATTTTTACCATCTCCACTTGATAAAGGTGCAGTTGTAGGTATGAAGCCAGGTACTGATGAGGAAGTTTCTCGTGAACCATCTAACGATGCTCCACTTGCTGCATTGGCATTTAAAATCGCTACTGACCCATTCGTAGGTCGTTTATGTTTCGTAAGAGCTTACTCAGGAACTATTCCTGCAGGATCTTACGTTCACAATACAAGAACTGGAAAGAAAGAGAGAATCTCTCGTTTATTCCAAATGCACTCTAACAAACAAAATCCAATTGAATTATTGGAAGCTGGTGATATCGGTGCTTGTGTTGGATTTAAAGACATCAGAACTGGAGATACATTATGTGGAGAAAAAGATCAAATTGTTCTTGAGTCTATGGACTTCCCAGATCCAGTTATCGGTATAGCTATTGAGCCTAAAACTCAAGCTGACATTGATAAATTAGGAGTTGGATTGAGCAAATTGTCTGAAGAAGATCCTACGTTCCAAATTCACACTGATGAGGATTCAGGTCAAACTGTAATCTCAGGAATGGGAGAGCTTCACTTAGAAGTATTGATCGACCGTTTAAAGCGTGAATTTAAAGTTGAAGTAAACGAAGGTGCTCCTCAAGTTTCTTACAAAGAGAAAATCGCTGGATCTACGGATCACAGAGAAACTTACAAGAAACAATCAGGTGGTCGTGGTAAATTCGCAGATATCGTTGTGAATATTTCTGCACAACCAGATGAAGAGAAACTAGGTTTAGAATTCATTAACAACATTAAAGGTGGTAACGTTCCAAGAGAATTTATCCCTTCAGTTGAAAAAGGATTCAAAGAAGCTATGAAGAATGGTGTATTGGCAGGTTACCCTATCGATTCATTAAAAGTTGAGTTGAATGATGGATCTTTCCACGCAGTCGATTCAGATTCTTTATCTTTCGAGGTTGCAGCGAAAATGGCATACAGACACGCATTGCCTAAAGCTAACCCAGTATTGTTAGAGCCTATCATGAAGTTAGAAGTTGTTACTCCTGAAGAAAACATGGGTGACGTTGTAGCTGACCTTAACCGTCGTCGTGGATTGATGAAAGGTATGGATGATAGAGCTGGTGCAAAAGTTGTTAAAGCTGACGTTCCATTATCAGAAATGTTTGGATACGTTACAACTTTAAGAACAATTTCATCAGGTAGAGCATCTTCTACTATGGAGTTCTCTCACTACGCAGAGGCGCCAAGAAACGTTCAAGAAGACGTAATTGCAAAAGCTAAAGGAAAAGTTACAGCTTAATTTAAAGTAAGATGAGTCAAAAAATTAGAATCAAATTAAAATCATACGATCATAACTTAGTAGACAAATCTGCTGAGAAGATTGTTAAAACTGTAAAGACTACTGGTGCAGTAGTTAGTGGACCAATTCCATTACCAACGCACAAGAGAATTTACACAGTATTAAAATCTCCACACGTAAATAAGAAAGCGCGTGAGCAATTCGAATTATCATCATACAAGAGATTGTTAGATATCTACAGCTCTTCATCTAAAACAGTAGATGCATTG
>NZ_JBVCPV010000134.1:0-8567 GCF_057456495.1 Lishizhenia sp.
AAAGTCGCACCCCGAAGAATAGGTATACACCTCGCCCGGTTCAATAATTGGTTGTTCTCCTATTACACCTTCACCTTGAACGGTTCGTGGAGCAGCCAAAGAATCGAAAATTCTCCAATATCTGGAGAGGAGTTGTACGGCGAAAGAATTGCGATTTTCAATTTCAACTTTGTACGTAAAAAAGTATATAGATTGATATACTCTAGAAAGATCAGGTCTAAATTGAGTGCTTACGGAAATTTTAACACCAGAGTTGATAGCAGTGTTCATATGTATTAAGAGTATATATTCAACCTTTAATTTACAAAACTTTGGATATCTCTGAAATAAAATCAGCGAGTTAGACTTTATTTAGAATTATTCCAAATTAGCATAAGACCTTAGGTAGTCGACTAAACGTTTCAACTAGTTCCAAGTATTTTTTATTTTTGCCAAACTTAAACAAAGCTCTATATTAAGCATGTCAAAGACAGTTAAGCTACGAAAAGGGTTAGATATCAGGCTTGTAGGAGAGGCTGATAAGGTAACGGCAGATTTAGCAATGCCGAAAACCGTATCTATTAAACCCACAGATTTTCACGGTTTGGTGCCAAAAATGGTAGTTAAACCAGGTGATAAGGTACAGGCAGGATCTGTTATCTTTTTTGATAAATACAACGATGCTGTAAAATATGTGTCTCCGGTTAGTGGTGAAGTCGCTGAAATCGTAAGGGGAGAGAAAAGACGTATCTTAGAGGTTAGAATCAATGCTGATACTAACATCGAATACGTTCAAGCTTCTCCAGTTACTCCAGCGAATGCAGATGCAGAAAGCGTTAAACAAACTATGCTGAATGCAGGTTTGTGGCCTTTCTTGACGCAAAGACCATTAGGCGTAGTTGCAAATCCAGAGGTGGCTCCTAAAGCGATCTTTATTTCGGGATTTGATACTGCTCCTCTCGCTCCGGATTACGATTTTATTTTACACGGACAAGACGAAGCGTTCCAAGCGGGTATCGATGCGTTGGCAAAATTAACTACAGGTAAAGTTTACTTGGGGTTAAATGCTAAGGTGAAAGGTGATGCAGCTTTAGAAAACGCGAAAAACGTTGTAGTTAATCGTTTCGAAGGAAAGCACCCCGCAGGTAATGTTGGTACACAAATTCACCATGTTAACCCTATTAACAAAGGAGAATTCGTGTTTACAGTAAATGTACAGGATGTTGCTTTAATCGGAAGATACTTCTTAACAGGTAAGTTTGATGCCACTAAGTTGGTAGCATACACAGGTTCTGAAGCTACAAACCGTAAGTATTACAAAACAGTTATCGGTGCAAACCTTACTGATTTAGTGAAGAACAATGTAGAAGGGGATAACGTGCGTGTTATTTCTGGAAATGCCTTAACAGGTACTAACATTGGTGCTGAAGGTTGTTTAAGCTACTACGATAATCAAATCACTATTCTTCCTGAAGGTGATCAGTATAAATTTTTCCTTACAAAAGGTTGGTTAGGTCCTGGTTTCGATAAGTTCTCAGCATCTAAATTATTCCCAACTTGGTTAAACTCTTCTAAGAAGTATACTTTGGATACTAACCTTAATGGTGAAGAAAGAGGATTTGTTGTTACAGGGGAAATGGAAAAAGTATTCCCATTCGATATTTTACCAATGCAGTTAATCAAAGCTTGTATTACGGATGATATCGACGGAATGGAGAATTTAGGTATTTACGAAGTAATACCAGAAGATTTTGCATTGTGTGAATACGTTTGTACATCTAAGGTTGAGATTCAGGAAAAAGTTCGTCAAGGACTTGACTTGATTCAACAAGAATGTATGTAATACTAACTTCATAAGAGTATATAAAAGTGAAAGCATTAGAAAAATTATTACACAAGTGGGACCCAATGTTCGAAAAGGGTGCCAAGTGGGAAAAGTTTCATCCTTTATATGAAACGATGACCACTTTCGCATTTACACCAAAGCACGTTACTAAAAAAGGTGCGCACATTCGTGATGGTGTAGATTTGAAAAGAACAATGTTCATGGTGGTAATCGCCTTGATTCCTTGTTTATTATTCGGTATTTACAACACAGGTCACTGGCACTACGAAATTCAATCGTACTTACCAGGTTCTGAGTTTGAAGCATACAGAGATTACTGGACAGGTTTTGGAGATAAAGTATTGTATGGTTTATCCCGCGTTCTGCCATTAATCGTAGTTTCTTATGGTGTAGGTTTGGCCATTGAATTCGTTTTCGGATTCTTAAAAGGTCACTCTTTACACGAAGGATACCTAGTATCTGGAATGTTAATTCCTTTAATCATGCCAGTTGATGTTCCTTTATGGATGGTAGGTGTTGCTACAGCATTTGCCGTTATTATTGGTAAAGAAGTTTTCGGTGGTACAGGAATGAACATCTTAAACGTTGCTTTAACAGCAAGAGCATTCTTGTTCTTTGCTTACCCAACTGCTATGTCAGGAGACAAAGTATGGAAAGGTGGAACGGCAGACGTTATCGCTCAAAATGGTGGAATGTTGCCAGATGGTGCAACAGGAGCTACAGCATTGGCTGATTTACAGGCAATGAAAACTAACGTTACTGAAAGTGCTTCAGCATTGTTAGACAAATTCCAAGCACAATACGATCCAATTGACGCATTTATGGGAATGATCCCTGGGTCAGTAGGTGAAACTTCTACTTTAGCTGTATTGATCGGTGCATTGATCTTATTGGTAACTGGAGTTGCTTCTTGGAGAATCATCGTTTCTTTCTTTGCAGGAGGATTCTTATTCGGATTATTGATGAACGCTATAGGTGGTAACGCTTACTTTGACATGCCAGCATACTACCACTTAATCATCGGTGGATTCGCATTTGGAGCCGTATTTATGGCAACAGATCCTGTAACGGCAGCACAAACAAGTGTTGGTAAATTATGGTATGGATTCTTAGCGGGTTGTATTGCAGTGTTGATCAGAACATTGAACCCAGCTTACCCAGAAGGTGTAATGTTAGCAATCTTGTTTATGAACGTAATGGCTCCTATTATTGACCACTACGTAATTCAAGCAAATGTTAAACGTCGTTTAAAAAGACTTAAAACTGCATAGTAATGGCAATTAATAGAGATAGTAACGGATATACATTTGGATTTGCAATAGCATTAGTTGTTGTTGTAGGTACCATATTGGCATCTCTGTCGCTTGGTTTGGCGGATATCAAAAAAGCAAACGCAGAGAAGAAAAAGAAGATGGACATCTTAAGTGCCATTGGAATTGAGTCTACAAGAAGTACGGTAGATGGAATTTACGACGAAACAGTATTGAACTCTTTCGTAGTGGATGCAACTGGAAATGTAATGGAAGGTGAGAAAGCATTCAGCGTAGATGTAAGAAACCAGTACAGAAATAAGACGATAGCAAAAGCAGATAGAAAATACCCAGTTTTCGAAGCGAAGAACGCAGAAGGTGAAATGATTACAATTTTACCGGTTGTAGGTGCTGGACTTTGGGGACCAATTTGGGGATACATCGCAATTGGAGAAGACAACGAAACAATTGCTGGTGCTGCATTCGATCACAAAGGAGAAACTCCAGGTTTAGGAGCTGAGATCAAACAAACTTTCTTTGAGAAAAGATGGGTTGGAGAGAAAATCTCAGTAAACAACCAATTCCAACCAATTCAAGTTGTGAAGGATGGATCTGGTGTAAATGAAATGAAAGTTGACGGTATTACTGGAGGTACAATTACTTCAGTAGGTGTTGGTGAAATGATGAACCGTACCATGGCTGTTTACGTTAAATATTTCAACAACAAGAAATAAGGAAAGCGATGAGTGAAACTGTAGAAAAAACAAAAGCTCCAAGCGAGCCATTATTCTCGAAAAAGAATAGAAAATTAGTTACGGATCCTTTATCAGACAATAACCCAATTACAATTCAGGTATTAGGTATTTGTTCAGCTTTGGCGATTACAGTACAAGTTGAGCAGGCCTTTTGGATGTCTGTTTCTGTATTGTTCGTATTGGTAATGGGTAACTTAACAATCTCTTTGTTAAGAAACTTAATTCCGTCTAGAATTAGAATTATTGTACAATTAGTAGTTGTTGCCTCATTGGTAATTATTGTGGATGAATTGTTACAAGCCTTCGTACCAGATATTTCTGAGAAACTATCGGTATTCGTTGGTTTGATCATTACCAACTGTATTATCATGGGACGTTTCGAAGCATTTGCTATGGGTAACAAGCCTTGGCCTTCTATCATGGATGCCTTAGGTAACTCATTCGGATATGCTTGGATCTTGTTATTGGTAGCCTTAGTACGTGAGTTGTTCGGATCAGGAAAAATCTTAGGATTTGAAATTTTCGGTAACAACCTTCCAGGTGAAGAGTCTGGTTTATACGCTATGGGATACGTGAACAATAACATGATGATTTTACCTCCTATGGCTTTGATCGTAGTAGGAATCATTATCTGGGTGCAACGTTCAAGAAATAAAGCGTTAATCGAGGATCACTAGAAAAGAGATTTACTAATTATAAAAGACATTAAATAATGGATACTACATTAGACATATTTGTAAAAGCGATCTTTTCTGAGAATATGATTTTCGCATACTTCTTGGGAATGTGTTCTTACTTAGCTGTATCTAAAACTGTAAAAACTGCAGTTGGATTAGGAGCAGCGGTAATATTCGTATTGGGAATCACTATCCCAATGAACTACTTGTTACAAAACTACGTATTGAAAGAAGGTGCTTTAGGATGGTTAAATCCTGAGTACGGTTTAGATGGTGCACACACAATCGATTTAAGCTTCCTTTCTTTCATCATGTTCATCGCAGTTATTGCCTCTATGGTACAGTTGGTGGAGATGTTGGTTGAGAAATTTGCTCCTGCACTTTACGGTGCTTTGGGTATCTTCTTACCATTGATCGCTGTAAACTGTTCTATCTTAGGAGGTGCATTGTTCATGGCAGATCGTCAATACTCTACAATTACTGATGCAACAGCATTCGGTATTGGTTCAGGTATTGGATGGTTCTTGGCTATCGTTGCAATTGCTGCTATTCGTGAGAAAATTAGATACTCTCAAATTCCACCAGCTTTAAGAGGTTTGGGGATTACTTTCATCCTTACAGGATTGATGGGTATCGCTTTCATGAGTTTCATGGGTATTGAATACAAAAACGGAGATAAGAAAGCTGAAACTCCAAAAGTTGAGGCGGTTCAAACTTCACAAAACATCGAATTAAACAAATAAGATATGGGCTTAGGTATTATTATAACAGTAGCAGTATTCTTAATAGTAGTTTTGTTGCTAACGAGTATGTTGCTATTTGCTAAGGCAAAGTTATCTCCGTCTGGTAAAATTAAAATTACCATCAACGGTGATAAAGAATTAGAAGTAGATGGTGGTGGTTCACTACTTTCTACATTGGGTAACGAAGGAATTTTCTTACCATCAGCTTGTGGTGGTGGGGGTACTTGTGTACAGTGTACGTGTCAAGTACTTTCTGGAGGTGGAAACATCTTACCAACAGAAGAGCCTCACTTTTCTCGTAAAGAGATTGCTGATCACTACCGTTTAGGTTGTCAGGTGAAAGTGAAAGAAGACATGGAGATTAAAATCCATGACGAAATTTTAGGGATCAAGGAGTGGGAAGCAGAAGTTGTTTCTAACTACAACGTTGCCTCTTTCATCAAAGAATTTATCGTTGAGATTCCTGAAGATATGGATTACAAAGCGGGTGGTTACATCCAAATTCGTATTCCAAATTGTGTAGTGAACTTTAAGGATATGGACATCACTGCTCACCCAGATGATCACCCAGGAGAACCAATGAAATTCCAAACAGAATGGGATAAATTCGGTTTATGGGATCTTCAAATGAAGAATGACGAGGATGTAGTACGTGCTTACTCTATGGCTTCTTACCCTGCAGAAGGAAGAAGAATTATGTTGAACGTTCGTATTGCTACTCCACCATGGGATAGAAAAGCGAATGGATGGATGAAAGTTAACCCAGGGGTTGCTTCTTCTTACATCTTCAACTTAAAACCAGGGGATAAAGCAACTATTTCTGGTCCTTACGGTGAATTCTTTATCAACGAGGATTCAGATGCAGAAATGTTATACATCGGTGGTGGAGCAGGTATGGCGCCAATGCGTTCTCACTTGTACCACTTATTCAAGACATTGAAAACTGATCGTAAAGTTTCTTACTGGTACGGTGGTCGTTCAAGAAGAGAATTGTTCTACTTAGAGCACTTCCGTTCATTAGAGCGTGACTTCCCGAACTTTAAGTTCCACTTGGTTCTTTCAGAGCCATTACCAGAAGATAACTGGAAAGAGAAGAAAAGCATGGATGACGAAGGAGACGGATTCGTTGGTTTCGTTCACCAAGCAGTAATAGATAACTATTTAACACATCATGAAGCTCCAGAGGATATAGAATTCTATTTCTGTGGACCACCATTGATGAACAACGCGGTTGTTAAGATGTGTGATGACTGGGGAGTTCCACCAGAAAACGTATCTTTCGACGACTTCGGTGGTTAAGATATTTAAAAGCCCTCTTTTTAGAGGGCTTTTTTTATGCCCCAAATCTTCCTTAGGTAGTAGATTTCAATTGTGAATTACCTGTTAATAAAATAGACCTATATCTACCTTGTTTTAGCTCGCTATTGCGGTTTTGTTTCGTTATATTTGTTAGCCCTGTCTTAACGTCTAGTTAATGCAGGTACATAAATCATAAATTGTAGAATTTATAGTATGAGCGAAGAAAATTCAAAAGCAAATTATTCAGCGGATAATATTCAGATTTTAGAGGGATTAGAAGCAGTACGTAAACGTCCAGCCATGTATATTGGTGACGTAGGCGTAAAAGGACTTCACCACTGTGTTTACGAGGTAGTAGACAACTCTATTGATGAGGCCTTAGCTGGATATTGTGACACCATAAAAGTTTCTATCAATGAAGGAGAATCTATTACTGTTGAAGATAACGGTAGAGGTATTCCAACAGCGATGCACACGAAAGAGAAAAAGTCTGCACTAGAAGTTGTAATGACTGTATTACACGCAGGGGGTAAATTCGACAAAGATACCTACAAGGTATCGGGAGGTTTACACGGTGTAGGTGTATCTTGTGTGAATGCATTATCTAGTGATTTAAAAGCTACGGTATACAGAGACGGAAAAATTTGGCAACAAGAATACAAAATTGGTAAACCACAATACGACGTTAAAGTTGTAGGTGAGACTGAGTTGAATGGTACGATTGTTACTTTCCAACCGGATGCTTCGATTTTCGAACACACTGTTTTCAATTATGAGACTTTAGCTGCGCGTATGCGTGAGCTTGCTTTTTTGAATAAGGGAATTAAAATTACCTTAACAGATAATAGAGCAGAATATCAAGATGAAGATGGAAAAGCACCTGAAGAGGTTTTCTACTCTGAGGGAGGATTAAAAGAATTCGCACAATATTTAGATAGAAACCGTGAGCCACTTATTGAAGATGTAATTTACATCGATGGAGAAAAAGACGGTATTCCTGTTGAAGTAGCATTGACGTATAACACTTCGTACACAGAGAATATTCAAGCTTACGTAAACAACATTAATACCCATGAAGGGGGAACGCACCTTTCTGGTTTTAGACGTGGTTTAACAAATACTTTGAAGAAATATGCCGACGAAAGTGGTATGTTAACCAAAGAAAAAATAGAAATTGCTGGGGATGACTTTAGAGAAGGTTTAACGGCAGTGGTTTCTGTTAAAGTTCAAGAGCCGCAATTCGAAGGACAAACAAAAACAAAATTAGGAAACAGAGAAGTTACTGCTCCTGTATCGCAGGCAGTTTCTGAAATGTTGAAAATATACTTAGAAGAACATCCAAACGATGCGAAGAAAATTGTTGAGAAGGTAATCCTTGCAGCAAGAGCCAGAAATGCGGCGCGTAAAGCACGTGAGATGGTACAACGTAAGAATGTTTTAACAGGAAGTGGTTTACCTGGTAAATTGGCCGATTGTTCTTCTAAAGATGCTGCTGAATGTGAGATTTACTTAGTCGAGGGAGACTCGGCAGGTGGAACTGCAAAACAAGGTAGAGATAGAATGTTCCAAGCCATCATGCCTTTAAGAGGTAAGATCTTGAACGTTGAAAAAGCAATGCAACACAAAATCTTCGAAAATGAAGAAATTAAAAATATCTACACTGCTTTAGGAGTAAGAGTAGGTACAGAAGATGATGCGAAAGCTTTAAATACCGAGAAACTAAGATACCACAAGATCATTATCATGTGTGATGCCGATGTGGATGGTAGCCACATCGAAACATTGATTCTTACCTTCTTCTTCCGCTACATGCGTGAGTTGATTGAAGCGGGTTACATTTATATCGCGACGCCTCCTTTATACTTAGTGAAGAAAGGTGCGAAGTCAGATTACGCATGGAACGATGACCAACGTGACCGTTTGGTAGACCAATTCAAAGGATCTGGTCCAGCATCTTCAGTTGGAGTACAACGTTACAAAGGTTTGGGAGAGATGAATGCGGAACAACTTTGGGATAC
>NZ_JBVCPV010000135.1:0-8454 GCF_057456495.1 Lishizhenia sp.
ATTAAAGCTGAGGGTATAAACATGAATAATGATTTTGGATCATGGGCAGATTTCGATTTCAGTAACGACTATATACTTGATTCAACTTTTAATTCGTGGGATTCTACTTTTGATTCCTTCTCGTCAAGTTTCGATTCGGCAGGATGTTCTTCATACTCAAGTGGATGTAGTAGTTGCAGTAGTTGTAGTGGATGTAGTTCTTAATATTTTAAATATTTAAAAATCTTACTCGCTATCCCCCTAAATATCTAACCGTCTAAAAATCTAATTGTCTTTCTAGAAATCTAGGTGTCTAGCCATCTAGAAATCTAAAAAAGATTCATTCTAAACTCCTTTCTGCTTAACTTGTAGACATGGATTACTTCAATTTATCTACAGCGCGTTTGAACCTTCGTCCGATGGGAAAAGAGGATATAAACTCTTGGGCCGAATTTTTTGAGAACAACAATTCTTTGCACTTTTTAGGTATAGAAGCTTGCAAGACGCACAAAGAAATGGCAGAGGAGTGGATAGAGAAACAATTTCCACGCTACGAAAATGAAAATTTAGGCTTGTTGGCAGGTATAGATAAAGAAACGGGTGACATCGTTGGCGTTTGTGGAATTATACCTCGAGAAATAGATGGAAAAAAGGAGTATGAATTGGCCTATTCCGTAAAACCTAAATACTGGCAGAAAGGTTATGCTACCGAAATGACGGCTTGCGTAAAGGCGTATGCAAAGGATAAATTAAACATAGACAGAATCATTTCCATTATCCATGTTGAGAACAATGCTTCAAAGAAAGTTGCGTTGAAAAATGGAATGGAAAGCACAAAGAAAACTACCTATTTAAATATGCCCGTAGAAGTATTTGCCCTAGGGTTGAAATAAGCCTTTTGGAAACTTAGAAATTCATTACTAAGTCAGGTAATTCTTCTAAATCAGATATTTTTAAAACACCATTGCGCTGAGTGAAATTTTCTTCGGGGTCAAACAATACACCTTCAATACCTACAGCTTGTGCACCCAATACATCTACATGTAAATCATCACCTATCATCAATGATTCATGTGCCTTGGCTCCGGCAGATTGTAAGGCGTGTTCAAAAATACTTGGGTGGGGTTTGTTTTGTCCAAATTCATCTGAACACACAATCACATCAAAATAATCAATCAATCCACAGTTGGTGAGCTTAATATATTGCGCTTCACTAAAACCATTGGTGATGATGTGCTTTTTAATGCCCCATTCTTTTAAAGTTGATAGTGTTTCCAAGGTATTGGGGAATAGTTCTTTTTGATAAGGCGCTCTAGAGATGTAGAAGTCTCCGGCCTCATGCAAATGATTTTCTTGGGCTAAGTCTATACCCAAAGCCGTAAAACTATCTTTAAATCGACCAACCCTTAATTCTTCTTTGGTGCAGTATCCTTTGCGGTAACGCTTCCAGTAGTTGTTGTTAATGGCCTTGTATTTTTTCACGAACTGCTCAGGAGTAATGGCGTGCTTAGCCAATTCGAAATTGTCGTGCAATTCAAATAAAGCTACCTCCGAATTTTTTTCAAAATCCCAAAGTGTTCTGTCTAAATCAAAAAATACGTGTTTAATTTTCATCTCTCTCCGCTATTAATTCGCTTTCACATCAACCATTCCTCCTACAAAGTACCAAATACAGCACAACAAGAAAGTGTTCAATACAATACCTGCCAAGATGAGGTAAGGTGTTTTCTTATGATGACCGTAAAACTTTGCGCAAATGATGGAGCCAATGGGAATACTTAAAAACAAAGGTACCAACCAACATGTAATGTAAATCCCTAAGGTCGTTTTTACTTTAACAATGGTTTTATTGAGTCGCGTAAAATTCTTGGGACGTTTGTAATTAGGATCATTGGTCGCCAAGGCCTTTTTATGTTTCTCAACCTTTTTAGCATGATTCCTACGCATGAAATACTCACTCATGAAATAGAAAATTCCCCATGAAATTAAGGCTCCAATTAAGGTGCTAAAAAAAGATTCTAAGAAAGTTAAACCCAACTTTTCACCGGCTAGGGGTGAAAACATAAATTTGAATGAAGCCAAACCTATGATGGTGAGGTATTTCCACATAAAACGTTATAATTTATCTCCAAATGCAATGTCGCCTGCATCTCCACAACCCGGAACAATATAAGAGTGTGCCGTAAGCTCATCATCTATAGCTCCTACCCAAATTTCCGTGGTTGGCGGTAAATGCTTTTGCACATATTCTATTGCTTCCGGTGCGGCAATGCCTGCAATAATATGAGTTTTTCTTGGATTACCGTTTTTTAAAAGTTCTTTATAAACCGTTACCATGGAACTACCTGTAGCCAACATGGGGTCAGAAATAATCAAGTCTTTCCGATCGATGCTTGGGGCTGCCAAATATTCTACTCTTATTTCAAACTCTTCGCCACTTTTGTGCTTTCTATAAGCACTAACGAAAGCAGAATCTGCTTTGTCAAAAATATTCAATAATCCTTGATGCATAGGTAAACCGGCGCGTAAAATCGTGGCTAAAACTAACTCTGTATCCAAAGTGTCAACTTTCGCAATTCCTAGAGGCGTAGTTACTTCTTTTGTAGAATAATTTAATTTTTTAGACACTTCATATCCTAAGAGTTCTGCCGTCCTTTCTAAGTTGCGACGAAAACGCATGGAATCTTTTTGAATATCTACATCCCTGATTTCTGCCATGAAATTATTGAAGATAGAATGTGTTTTACTGAGATCGTGAATCATAGGACTTTTGTTTGTATTAAAGATATTAAATCTTGTGCTAAACTCCCCGAAAAATTAGTTTTAATCTTTAGTTGCTTGACGCTGATGTTTTTAACGAATTCTTGGACTTGATTTGGAGCGAAATTTTACTTGATTTCAGAAAAATGAGGCCTATTTTGAGGGTTAAAAGTGTGGCTTTGACAGACCTTGGATTTCAACTTTTTGATAATTGTCATTTAGAGGAAACTTTTTAGGGTGAAAACATTTTTATTCTTTGCAATCCAAGTTATTTTTGCGCTATGTCTGATAAAAGCGCTAGAAAAGTAGATTTTGGTATTTTCAAAAGGTTGTTAGCCCATGCTAAACCTTACCGTTTGTACCTCATTTTATCTTTACTTTTTACTGTAATTCTTGCGGGACTTGCTCCGCTAAACCCTTCAATATTGGGGTATGCGATCAATACCTATGCAGTGGCAGAGGAAACGCAAAGTGCAGAGAAGTTGATGTACTGGATCATGTTGGCAGGAGGTATACTTATGCTACAGGCTGTATTCATGTATTTTTCTACCTATTTCTCAAATTTATTGGCGCAGTCTATCATTAGAGATTTACGTAAGAAGTTGTATCGACACATGGTTGGTTTTAAGATGAAATACTTCGATAAAACTCCCATTGGAACTATTGTTACCAGATCTGTATCTGATATTGAGGCAGTATCAGAAGTATTCTCCCAAGGGTTGATTAACATCATTGGAGATTTGTTATCGTTAACGGCCATTTTAGGATTCATGATTTACATGGATGCTACCCTAACGTTATTGGTATTGATTCCTATCCCTTTGCTTTTAATTGCAACAAGAATATTTGCCAAAGCCATGAAGTCTGCTTTTCAGAAAGAACGTGTGGCAGTGAATCGATTGAATACTTTTGTTCAAGAGCGTTTAACAGGTATGGCGATTCTACAGATGTTCAGTAGAGAAAAAATTGAATCAAAAAAATTTGATACAATTAATAAAGCCCACTTAAAATCACACATAGATGCGATTTGGGCCTTTTCTATTTTCTTCCCCTTGGTAGAGATATTAAGCTCACTTTCAATTTCAGCCTTGTTGGTTTATATGGCTGTTTTGGTGTCTGGAGATGACATAGAAAGCAAAACAAATTTGGTAGGAACGGTACTTTCTTTTACCATGTATGTAAGTTTGTTGTATAGACCTATTCGTCAATTAGCAGATAAATTTAATGTATTGCAACGTGGTATCGTTAGAGCAGAAAGAGTATTTGAAACCTTGGATTTAACAGATCACATTGACAATTCTGGAGATGTTGATCAAGTAGATTTCCAGCAGACCATTCATTTGAAAGACGTAAGTTTTGCTTATGTTAAAGAAGATTGGGTTTTGAAAAATATCAATTTGGAAATAAAGCCAAACTCTACCGTTGCGTTTGTAGGAGCAACAGGGGCTGGAAAGTCATCTATTGTGAATTTGTTAGCGCGTTTCTATGAATTCCAAAAGGGGAGCATTAAGGTAGGAGATGTAGATATACGCGAAATGAATTTGGCTTATTTGCGAAGAAATATATCTATTGTTTTGCAAGATGTTTTCTTGTTTTCGGATAGTATTCACAATAACATTACCTTAGGGGATGAGAGTATTTCTCGAGAACAAGTAATTGAAGCTGCTAAGGAAGTTGGTGCACACGATTTCATTATGCGTTTGCCAGGTGATTACGATTACCAAGTAGGAGAACGTGGAGGAGTGTTGTCGGTAGGACAAAGACAGCTACTTTCTTTTATTAGAGCTTACGTTTACAACCCGCATATATTAGTTTTAGATGAAGCAACATCTAGTGTGGATGGAGAAAGCGAAGAACTGATCCAAAAAGCAACGGAGAAGTTAACTCAAGGAAGAACAAGTATAGTCATAGCACACAGACTATCAACCATACAGAATGCCGACAAAATAGTAGTGTTGGAAAAAGGAGAAATCGTTGAACAAGGAAACCATCAAAGCTTATTAGAGCAAAATGGATACTACAAAAACTTGTACGAAAAGCAGTTTCTCGAGAATGAAAAATAAACAAGATGAATGATTTAGTAGGATTAAAAGTAGGCGGTGTTCCAGAACACTTTAACCTGCCATGGAGATTAGCCATAGAAGATGGAAAGTTCAGAGAAGTGGGGTTACGACTGCACTGGGAAGACATGGGAGGAGGAACGGGCCAAATGATCCGAGGTCTCGAGCAAAAATCTATAGACGTTGCGGTATTATTAACAGAAGGTATTACCAAAGCTATTTTGCAAGGATTAGATGCGAAAATCATTCAGGTTTATGTTACCTCACCTTTGCGTTGGGGAATTCATGTTCCTTATCATTCAGACATTCAAAAGGTGGAAGACTTAAAGGATGGAACTTATGCAATTTCACGTTCTGGTTCTGGGTCTCAATTGATGGCTTATGTTTTGGCAGATCAGCAAGGATGGCCAACCGATAACTTAAAATTCAATGTAATTGGAGATGTTTACGGTGGTTTATGGGCTTTAGAAAACAACGAAGCGCAAGCCTTTTTATGGGAGAAATACACTACGCACCCTTACACGGAACAAAAGAAATGTAGATACATAGACGAGGTGGTTACACCTTGGCCTTGTTTCTGTATTGCGGTAAGAACTGATGTTTACGAAAAACATTTCGACAAGTTAAAAGAGATGTGTGAGGTGGTGAACCATAAAGCAGAGGAGATGAAAACCATGGAAAACATCATTGATGTTATTTCTTGGAGATATAACCTGAGAAGCTCTCACGTACAAAGTTGGTTAAACGAAACCGAATGGAACTACAAGGGAATTGAATATCCTTTGGCTTTCGAAAAAACGGTGCGTTACCTTAAGAAACTTGGATTGATTACCGAAGAAGAATCAACAGATTTCAGAGAAAAACTATTTTAGTAGCCCATAAAAGCGAGCGCATAAACATGAGTAAAACAGGTGTAAAGTATTTCGTAGAACAATGTAAATTGAACAATTTGAGAAATGTAGTTATTTCTCCAGGTTCCAGAAATGCTCCCCTAACCATTGCTTTTTCAAGTGATGATTTTTTCAATTGTATTTCCATTCCAGACGAAAGAAGTGCAGCCTTTGTGGCCCTTGGAATGTCCGAACAATTAAAAGCACATGTTGCAGTACTTTGTACCTCAGGTTCTGCTTTGTTAAACTACACTCCAGCAGTTTCGGAGGCTTTTTACAGAAGTATTCCGTTAATTGTTATATCTGCAGATAGACCCAACATGTGGGTAGATCAGGGAGATGGACAAACCATTCGTCAAACCCATGCGTTGGCCAATCATTTGCGTTTTGAAACGGAATTGAAAGAGCATTTAAAAGATTCCAACGATGTATGGGAATTGTGTAGAAAAACAGATCATGCTTTTCAGGTGGCTACAACTGCAGAAAAGGGACCTGTTCATATCAATTTCCCATTTACCGAACCTTTGTATGATATTTCTGAAGTAGACTATACTCCGCAAAAGCATATCAATTTTGTATCGCCTAAAATGACCTTTGATGCCCATCAATTGGAGCAATTCAAAGAAGTTTGGGATAGGTCAGAAAAGCGCATGATTATCGTGGGACAAATGCCTGTCAATCCAAAGTTGCAAGCGCAGCTGGTAGATTTGGCTACAGATACTTCAACCATAGTTTTGGTAGAGAATACAAGTAATTGTACCCACCGCAGTTTTATACAATGTATAGATAGAACGTTGAACAGTATTTCTGCAGAACAAGAAAAAGATTTTGCGCCAGATTTACTGATTACTATAGGTGGAGCAGTGGTGTCTAAGCGCATCAAAGCCTTTATACGTCGAAACGATATTCAAGAACACTGGAGGGTAAGTGAAGATTTCAATTTCATGGATACCTACCAAAAGTTGTCGGCAACCTTCCCCATGAAAGCAGAACAGTTTTTTGAGGAATTACCGTTGACCAAGTGGTCTAGAAATGCCAATAACTTTGGAGGGAAATGGAAGCAATTAGATTTGCAAATCCAAGCCCGACACGATGCTTATTTCTACGAAGCTCCTTATGCAGACATGTCCGTTTTTGAAATGTTGTTAGACTACATCCCAGAAAACTCTGTTTTGCATTTTTCTAATTCATCGGTTATCCGCTATGCCCAGTTGTTCGATGCTATTCCAAGTATAGAGCGTTATTGTAACCGTGGAACTTCAGGAATAGATGGATCTACGAGTACAGCAGTGGGTGCAGCATTAGCGCGTCCGGATAAATTGCATACGCTTATTACCGGAGACATTTCTTTCTTCTACGATTCTAATGCCTTGTGGAATAAAATTCTGCCGAGTAATTTGAGAATTTTCTTGATCAACAATGAAGGTGGAGGTATCTTCAAAATCATTCCTGGTCCGGGCACTACTCAAGCTTTGGATGAATTCTTTACCACGCGTCATCAAACCAAGGCCGAGTATCTGTGCAAAGCCTATGATGTGAATTATTTCCAAGCAGACGATTTGCAGAAGATAGATACACAAATGGAAGATTTCTACGCCAAGTTAGAACGACCAGCTGTGATGGAAATCTTTACGCCGTACGAAGAAAATGACAAAGTGTTAAAAGCTTATTTCGATTTCGTAAAAGTAAAGTAGGAGCCTTTCCGAGGTGAGCTCGGAACCGCGCTTTCCAGTATAGTCCCCAAAAGATAGTTTAAGTCGCAATACAAGCTACCATCACTTCCGCTGGTCGTAAGGGTAGCTCGTTGCTTACTAAAACCATATTCTGGGGAGCTGTCCTTCCTATCGCTAGGCCTTATAAAAATTGAAAATAGATCCCTATACTATGAAAGTAAACAGGAGATTCCGGTTTGAAACCTGGTCCAACTGGAACGGTAGGATTGTGTAGTTTTTCCGTTAATCCAAAGCTGTACCTTAGTTCAGTTTGCAAATCGAAAAACTGAAACTTGTTCAATAATCCTAATCCAAAATTCAAAGAGAAATTATTACGCTTTGTATAATCTGTCCCCAATACAGGAGAACTAAGCCTTCTCTGATAGGCGGGAGCAAAACTAAAGAATAGAGAATTTTCATCCTCTTTGAGGTAATAATTCAATTTGGGTTGAAAATTCAAATAATAATCAAGTAGAGGATTGTCTTTATGGCGTGCACTCGAATAACCAAATGAGATTACAGGATTGAAGAAAAGATGATCGCTTAGCGCTCGTTTCGTGCTAATCCCTAATTCATATCCAGGACCATTTGATTTGTCACGTCCAATTACATTGCTATAGTTGGCGCCTACTTCAAAACCATAACTCCATTTTTTGTCTTTTTCCTGTGCGAAACTCGATAAGGCAAAGCTCAGCAGTAAGATACTTGTTAACTTTTTCATTTTTCATTGTGTTTTGGGTTAAGTAGTGTATTTACATATACTGCATGTTGCTTTTATCGATTGAAAACAAAACGTCATTTCTTTTCGCTTATTATATTAGTTCAGAATTTAAAATGATATGCGATGAGGTTCTTTAGTTTTGTAAGTGTGTTACTACTGGTATTTCAGGTTTTTACAGTGGATGCTCAAGTTTCTGAAAAAACAGATTTAGTAATCGGGGATAAACACCTCTTGCGTTCACATATTCTTGGGGAAGATCGTGTTATAAATGTTTATCTACCAGATGACTACAACGATACCATGGCTTATGATATCGTCTATCTTCTCGACGG
>NZ_JBVCPV010000136.1:0-8382 GCF_057456495.1 Lishizhenia sp.
ATCAACTCAACCTATCTCGAGTATAAAACTCCATAATGCTATGGGACAACTCGTTGAATTCTATTTTGTCAATCAATCTAACTTTCAATTTGAAGTAAAAGATTACGATCCTGGAGTTTATCATTTAACCGTATTGAATAAGGATGGCTCTAGTAATTTTAGAAAATTAATTATCGAATAGTAAACGTGCCCCTCCATTAACATGAGCGCAGCGAATGCTAATCATCAAATCATTCGCGAAGCGAAAATCAAATCCCTCAAATCATCAAATAAAAAAGCCGCCCTACCCGGAGGTAAGACGACTTTAGCTGCTATGATTATTTAACTGTTCCTAATTCCAACCTCCACCGAGAGATTTGTAGATGTCAACAAAGGCATGTAATTGATTTCTTTTTGTTTCAATCAATTCAAATTTAGATTCAAGTGCATCGCGTTGTGTGAGCAATACTTCCATGTAATCGGCTCTTGCAGATTTAAACAAATCATTAGAGATTTGGATGGATTGCGTTAAAGCATCCACACGTTGTGATTGCAAAGCGTAGCTCATTTCTAAATTGTGTAAGTTCGAAAGCTGATTGACAACTTGTAAGTAAGCTTTCAATACGGTTTGCTCATAGTTGTAAATGGCTTGAATTTGTTTTGCATTGGCATTCTTATACGTTGCTTTTATCGCTTTTCTATTGATCAATGGTGCAGTTGCATCTCCAATCAAATTGAAAAGCATAGACTCTGGCGTTGAGATAAGCAATGCGGGGTTGAAAGATTGTAAGCCGAGTCCTGCTCTTAAGGTTAAAGAAGGATAAAAATTAGCGCGCGCCACTTGAATGTCTAAATTGGCCGCTTCTAATTCTAACTCTGCTTGTCTTATGTCTGGTCTATTCGCTAATAATTGAGAAGGAAGCCCCGCGTGAATAGTGTCGGGAACCAAAGTGTTGAAATTTGCTGAGTTTCTAGCGATAGGCTGAGGATAGCGTCCCAACAAGAAGTTGATTTCATTCTCCGTTTCTATGATTTTCTGTTGTACCTCGTATTGCAAACTTTTGGTTTTCATTACCTGAGCTTCAAACCTACGAACGGCAAGCTCTGTAACACGTGCGGATTTTTTTTGCAGGCGAACCACTTCAAGTGCATCCGATTGAATAGCGATGTTTTGTTGAATTAACGTCAGCTGATTATCCAAAGCCATCAATTCATAATAGGCATTAGCAACCTCAGAAATCAGATGTGTTACCATGAAATTTTTACCTTCTATTGAAGCGAGATAGCGCATCACTTGAGCCTTTCTTGCATTGCGTAACTTGTGCCAAATATCCACTTCCCAGTTCATAAAGCCACCTACCATAAAATCGGGTACTACCTCAGGTGTTTCTCTTCCCGGTTTAATGTCGGTTGTAGCCTCAGAAGCACCTTGCACTGTATAGCGACCAACTTTTTCACCAGCTGCTCCAACGCCCAAAGAAACAGAAGGAAGGTATTCCCCTTTTTTGGCACTCACCTCGTTGTTGGCCATCTGAATTTCTTGTAATATGATGTTCAACTCCTGGTTGTTTTGAAGCGCGGTATCAATCAAGGCGTTTAAATAAGGATCCGTAAAGTAACTTTTCCAGTTCAACGTGCCAGAATTCAAGCTGTCTTTCGACATGGCGAATTCTTGCGGTAAATCCTCTCGCAATTCTTTTTCCACTAAGGTTGGGGTCTTGCAGGCTCCCATAAGGAGCGCTACAAGACTTATTCCCACTAGCATATTTAATCTATTTATCTTCATCATCATTGTCTTTGTTAAATTGACTTTGGAATTCCATAAACCCTTCAGATAGCGGGTTGTCTTCTTCGTCTTTAATCAAGCTTCTATTTTCTGCAAGTTTTCCAAATATGTAGTACAATCCAGGTACGATAATTACCCCGAATACAGTACCGAACAACATTCCACCCAGGGCAGAAGCTCCAATGGTCATGTTACCAATTGCTCCCGGACCATGAGCTGCAATTAATGGAATTAACCCTGCGATAAAAGCAAAAGAGGTCATTAAAATTGGTCTAAACCTTTCTTTTGCCCCTGCAATAGCAGCATCAAACACTGTGAAGCCCTCGCGTTTTTTCTGGATGGCAAACTCTACGATTAACACGGCGTTTTTACCGAGTAAACCTACTAACATTACCAGGGCAACCTGAGCGTAGATATCATTGGCAACTCCCATCATTTTTATGAAAAGGAAGGAACCGAAAATACCAGCAGGTAAAGAAAGGATAACAGAGAAAGGAATAATAAAACTTTCATACTGTGCCGCGAGTACAAAGTAAACGAAGATCAATACTACAATGAAAATGTATATTGCCTCATTACCTCTCCTAGATTCATCTTTCGACAAACCAGCCCAGTCTATATCATATCCCTTTGGTAATGTTTCTGCTGCAACTTCCTTAATTACGTCAATTACCTCACCCGAAGAATATCCTTGTGCAGGATTACAACGAATCGGCGCAGTTGTATACATGTTATACCTGTTAATCTCATAGATACCTTGTGTCTTTTTCACTTTCATGAAAGCAGAGTAAGGAACCATTTCATCCTTGTCATTTTTTACATAGAAATTCAAGATATCCGTAGGTAATTTTCTGAACGAAGGATCCGCTTGAACGAAGAGTTTGAAGAAACGTCCGTATTTAATGAAACCTTGTTCGTAGGTACTTCCCACCAAGATAGATAAGTTGTCCATGGCCTTACCAATAGAAACACCCTTTTGCATGGCCAATTGGTTATCTATTTCTAATTCATATTGTGGATAATCGGTTCTGTAGAAAGTGAACAGTCCTGTAATCTCTGGTCTCTTCTCTAATTCATCCATGAATTTTTGAGTAACACCGTTTAAACGGTTGTAGTCAATGCTAGAGTTTTTATCCAACAATTGAAGGGCTATACCTCCGGCAGCACCGTAACCAGGTACAGCTGGCGGACCAAAGAATTCAACTTTCGCACCGGGAATGTCCTTCACCTTTTCTTCTAATTCCTCAATGATTTCAGGAACAGTATGGTGTCTTTTATCCCAAGGTTTTAAGTTGATGATACAAGTACCTGAGTTAGAACCACGACCTTGTGTCAAAATTTCATAACCTGCTAAAGCAGACACAGATTGTACCCCATCAATTTCTTCGGCAGCTTGTTGTAATTCTCTAGAGATAGCATAGGTTCTTTCCAAGGTAGATCCAGGAGGTGTTTGTAGCACCGCGTAAATCATACCTTGGTCTTCTGAAGGCACGAATCCAGAAGGTAGAACTCTTGAAATACCAATAGTACCCACAGCAAAGATTAACAACAATCCCCATGTTACGGCTTTACGGTTGACTATCTTTTTAAGAATTCCTGTGTATCCTCCCGTCATTTTGTCGAATCCTCTATTGAAAGAATCTAAACCTCTGTTTAGAAGGTTTCGTTTGCGCTCTTTTCCATGATTGTTTTTCAAGATCATTGCACTCAATACAGGTGTAAGCGTTAAGGCTACCAATCCTGAGATAACAATTGAGGAGGCCATCGTAATGGAGAACTGACGGTAGAATATACCTACAGGTCCAGACATAAAGGCTACCGGAACGAATACAGAAGTCATCAACAATGTAATGGCGATAATGGCACCAGAAATTTCTTTCAATACTAATTTCACCGCTTGAGTTGGAGTAAGATGCGGGTTCTCTTCCATCTTGGCGTGAACGGCCTCCACAACCACTATGGCATCATCGACCACAATTCCAATGGCCAATACCAAGGCAAATAGTGTAATCAAGTTGATGGTTAATCCAAAGGCTTGAATAACGAAGAAAGCTCCGATTAAAGATACTGGTACGGCAAGTACTGGAATCAAGGTAGATCTCCAATCACCCAAGAAAATGAATACGACTAAAGATACCAATATAAATGCATCTCTCAACGTGTGTAATACTTCAGTAATAGATGCGTCCAAGAAGTTAGAAACGTCATAAGAAATTTCGTATTCAACCCCTGGAGGGAAGTCGGCTTTCATTTCTTCCAACTTCGTTTTTACTTTTTCAATTACGTCTATGGCATTCGAACCATAAGCTTGGTTTAAAGTAATGGCTGCTGATGGAAATTCATCCTTATTGGAGTAGATGTCGTAGTACTCCGATCCTAATTCAACCTTGGCAATATCTTTTAGTTTCAAGACTTCACCGTCTGCATTGGCACGTATAATTACGTTTTCGTATTCCTCATCTTCGTTGTATCGTCCAGGATAGGTCAACACATATTCTATAGACTCTGAACGTTTACTATCGGCTCTACCCAAACGACCAGGAGAACCTATAATACTTTGTTCACCCAAGGCTTTCATCACCTCTTCTGTAGAGATGTCGTATGCTCGCATTCTGTCTGGGTTTAACCAAACACGCATGGCGTACTGTCTACTTCCCACAATTTGCGCTCTACCTACACCGTTGATACGTTGTAGTTCTGGCAGTAAATTAATGTAGGCGTAGTTGAAGATGAACTTCATATCTGTGTTGGCAGTATCCGTACCGTAAAGGTTCACATACATCAACATATTAGGCATTAAACGTTGTACCCTTAACCCTTCCAACTGAACGATGGCCGGTAAACGGTTTTTCATTTGTTGCACCCTGTTGTTGATGTTAACCACCGCCTGGTTGGGGTCACTACCTTTTTCGAATACGATTTGAATGTTGGCCTCACCTGAACTGGCTGCTGTGGAGAACATGTATTTCATTCCCGGAACTCCATTGATGGCTTGTTCTAAAGGAATTAATACAGAATTGGTAAGAACGGTTGAACTCGCTCCTGGATAGGAGAGGTATACCACAACCATAGGAGGAGCAATATCTGGAAATTGTGATTTGGGAAGTGTATTGATAGATAGCGTACCTACGAATACAATCACCAAAGACAATACAATAGCCAGTACTGGTCTTTTTATGAATTTACTAAACATTGTATTTTAATTTTTTTTGAACGATTTTTATTCTGCGTGTAATCTCAAAGTAGAAAGTACCTCTTTTGGATTGTGCAGTTCATATTCAATTTTATCGTGTTCACGAACGTTTCTTAAGCCTTCTAAAAGGATTTTGTCTGAAGTATCTAACCCTGATTTAACCACATATAAATCGGGCATTTCTGCTTCAATTTCTATTTTTCTAGATTGTAATTCATCGTTGGCATCAATTACGTATACATACTTCTGATCCAATACTTCGAACGTGGCTTTTTGAGGGATGACAATGGCATTATTGAAACGTTCTTTTACTTCTATGTTTCCGGTTTCTCCGTGACGTAAAAGTCCGGTTGGATTAGGGAAAGTAGCTCTAAATGGAATGTTACCTGTTTCGTTGTTAAAGTCGGCCTCTATGGTCTCAACTATACCGCGATGTGGGAAGAATTTATTGTTGGCCATTTTTAAACCGACCTCCAAGAAACTGTCTTTGTCCATATTGGTTTGATAATCTAAATAAACGGCTTCAGGAACGTTGAAATATACCCACATCTTACTGTTGTCAGACAGGTAGGTCAACAAATCTCCTTCGTCTATTAAACTTCCCAAACGAACATGGAATTTGTCAATTATACCATCGTAAGGAGCTCTAATTTCAGTGAAGTCTAAGTGAACTTTACGCAAGGCCAATTCAGCTTTTGCTTTGTCTAATTTTGCTTTAGCTAAGGCCAATTCATTCATAGAAACCACCTCGCTATCCGCTAGTTGTTTCGTGTTTAAATATTCTATGTTTGCGAATTCAGCTTCCGCTTTTGCTTTTTGCATTTCAGCCTCATACAAGCGCGGCATAATTTGAAACAACAATTGGCCTTTTTTAACGTGCTGACCTTCATCTACATATATCTTCTCTAAATAACCTCTCTCTTGGGCTCTTATTTTTATGTGTTGTATCGCATGAATTTGCGATACATAATCTACCGTAATAGAGGTGTCCATTCTCACAGGAGTAGTCGCTAGAAAATGTGTAGCTAACTCCTTTTCTTCATGTTTTTTTGATTCACAGCTTGCGTTAATAAATAAGGCACACAAGCCCAGCATTATGCACATTCTTCTCATAATAATTTTGCTTTTAAAGCATTAAATTGTTTGGAAATAAAAATTGATGGTATGCCAATAACCACTTGGTAGAATACCAAGTTTTGACATGTGGTATCTGCACCTAAAAGTTATTTCTAAGTGAACAGATAAAAGAAGATGTAAATCACAGTCTAAATACTTCTAGAACTAGAAATAGTGATTTGAATGATGATGCTTTGAATTCGTGAGAATGAAAAATGGCTTCTTCCTCGTGAATGTCTATAGAAACAACTGCTTTCTGTAAGAGAAAGAGTGTTTTAAGGAAATCTCCGAATGCGGAGAATTTTTTGTGTGACTTGTCTTCGTCCTCTTCCGCACCGCTTTCTGATGTTTCAACACCAAAGAGGTGCTGACTATTTTCTGGCGTTGCATGTATGTAATGTGCGTGAAGATCTTGAATTGAATATACCGATTGGTCTTCTGCTTGTGAACCTACTTGTTCAATACCAGAAATTTCAGCAAATGCACGACTAATGGTTTGGTTGAAACCAATTAGAAGCAGTACGCTCAGTGCAATAATATATCTGAAAAGTGTATTCATTTCTGAACGCAAATGTAATACGCCTTTTGCGAGGGTGCAAAATTCTACTGCTAATTATTTGTTAAAAGAATTTCGAAATCCTTTGTATTTTCATTTACCGGAGCCAGAAATGAGGAATTAACTTTATTTCTTATCTTGTCTTCAAATTAAACCGCACTGTTATGAAATGGCTTGTTTTACCGCTACTACTGGGAGCCTTAAACTTACATGCTCAACGTCTATTTTGGGAGGAAAAGGAATTGAATCCGTCCAGCACTCCGCAAGAGTTGAATGCTTTTATCTCACATTTTAAGGCATCTGAAATAGAATGGAACCCTAACAAATATTCCAACTTTCCTTGTCGACTTAAAAATTCAAAAGGGAATTGGCAGTTGTTTGACAAGACCACAAAAATATTGTTGTTTTCTTATCCTAAAAAGCTCAATAAAATGAGTGTTGAATTTCCTACTCCTGCGCAAGAGGAAATGGATTTTACAGTGGTGAATTACAATGGAAAAAAAGGAGTTATTTCCTTTTATTCTGAATTTATTCCACCTGTGAATTGGGATGAAATTGTCTTTGAAAATCTAGGAGAGCTGGATGAAACCTTTACAAAAATTGATTCACTTTTAACGCTTCCTTTTGATGAAGAGAACCATCTGGAGGCATTTTCCATTTCACCTTATGAGCTGTACGGATCAGAAACAAGTTTGTTGGAACATTTAGAGGTTGCAGGTAAAAAAGAAGGGAAATGGTATCGAATAGACTTGCGAGCGGAAGGTCCGGATATACTTGAGTTTGTGAGTGGAGTAGGATGTGCGGACATAAAGGATATACCGCGCCCAACCTATTTGCCACTTTCTGCGCTAGATTTAATGGCTCAAATACAAAAGGAGCATAAACTAGACTTAATTGAAGCGCAAGATGCTAATGCTATCTACTGTTATGGAAGATCTGTAAAAACACACCAATGGGGAGTGTTTGGAGGTGAAGGTGCATTTGAGTTGATAGCACCTATTTATGACAGCGTTGCCTACCACGATAATGCACATTGCTTTGAGTTGTGGTTAGAGGGAAGCGTCTATGTATATGATACGGGGTATGAAGACATATTGCCCGAGAAAAGTTTGAGTGATTTTCAGGTAATATTTCTCGACTACATGTACGGTGTTGGAGTAAAGGATGAAAAGGGATGGCACCTTTATGATGCCCAAACAGGAGATAGACTGGTAAAAGGAACCGCTCCCACCGCTGATGCATTGGTTGATTTATGGCTCAATCGTTTTGATGAAGAGTAGGCGAGGAGGGATTTAAATATTTAAGAATTTAAACCAGAAAGGGGGATGTTTCAACATCCCCCTTTCTGGTTATTTAAAGATCAAATACAATGATTTAAATTCTTAAATCATTAAATTTTTAAATACCGGTGTTACACAATCGTAATCTCTATCTCCTCATCAATCACCAATACATCGCCTTTAATGATTTTAGCTCTACGACGCGTTTCCACTTCACCGTTTCTAACTACCAATTCATCGTCAACGATCATTTTTGCGTGACCACCCGTTTGGGCAATGTTTACGGCTTTCAACAATTTTAAAAGCTCTATGTATTCTCCTTCGAGTAAAAATTCTATGGTTTGCATTATCTGTTTTGTTTGTAAAACTCAAATAAATCGTCGGCACTTTGGAAAGATGATTTTTCACCCTTTAAAACTGCCGCTTCTTCTGCTTTAAGTCTGTCTTTAACGGCCGAATTTAAGAAGAAATC
>NZ_JBVCPV010000137.1:0-8371 GCF_057456495.1 Lishizhenia sp.
CATATACAATTCCCAAGCTGTCATTTCTTACAAATCCTTCATCACAATTTTCATCGTCCTTACATTTTAAAATAGGCCATGTTGATTTACAGGTATGCGAGTCGCATTCAATGGCCAAACGCACGTTTTTATAGGCTTCAAAAACAGGTACAAAATGTTTGTATTGGGTTTGCATTTCTTTCTTGTGCTTCACATGTGGACGCATGGGTCTATGGTACATGGGAATAGACCAAGTATAATCTTTGTGTTTCTCAAGGTTGTTTTTCAAATACCATGTTTGTGCACCACCTTTCCAGATTTCACTGTTTAGCACAACTATGTTGACAAGACCTCCTCCAAATTGTGTAGAGTAGTAGACTCTTTTAGAAGGGACATTAAAGATATTGACCATCACTTTATTGGTTCTTTCGTGGTTACCTCTTGAAGGTACAATTGGAGTGATTCTTCCATCTTTACCTACAGTTAAGGTCCAGTCTTCAAACCATTCAAGCCATTCGTTGTGTGTATCAATGGCAGTGTAGTCTCCATCGAACAATACAGCATGAGGTTTTAGTTTCGCCACCAGTAGGTTTGCTTGTCTGCGCACTGCCGATCGCGTGCGTGAATCTCCTCCAGCAACAAAAGCCAGCGGTGTATTTGGAGTATTAGGAACCGTGTAGAAGTAATACGGAGCTGAAAAGCCATTCTTATCTTGAATAGAAAAGTAGTATCTCGTATTTGGTTGGAGGTTGGTCAATTCTACAAAGTGGTTATTCATCCCTTTGTCTTTGCGCACAATAAATCTGTCTATACAGTTTTTAGGGTTGTTTGGATCAATCGGCAAAGTGTCATAAAAAAATGTGTGAGCATCTACATTCAATTGATCCCAACCTATGGTAGCTGAAGTAGAAGCATCGCCGTAAAACATTACACGAACAAAACGGACTTCAGCCAAAGAGATAAAGCTGAAAAGGGCACTGAATATGACTAAGATATTTTTCATGTTTTAAATTTAGAAAAGACAATTGAATATAAACTTTAGCGCACAAAAAAAGTCGATGCAAAACACCGACTTTTAATATGATTATCTTTTGAGATTAATCTTCAATAACGATTTTTTCAATAGAATCTCCTTCTCTGATATCGTCAATTACGTCCATTCCTTCAACAACTTTACCGAAACATGTGTGGTTTCTATCCAAGTGTGAAGTATTTTCTCTTGAGTGACAAACGAAAAACTGAGATCCACCAGTGTTTCTTCCTGCATGAGCCATAGATAAAACTCCTCTGTCGTGGTATTGGTTGTCACCATCTAATTCACAATCAATCGTGTATCCTGGTCCACCAACTCCAGTTCCTTTTGGACATCCTCCTTGAATTACGAAATTAGGAATAACTCTGTGCCAAGTTAAACCATCGTAAAATCCTTCTTTTGCAAGTTTCACAAAGTTAGCAACTGTATTTGGAGCATCCTTTTCGTAAAACTCCACGTGCATTTCACCCTTGTTTGTTTTTATTGTCGCTTTCATATTTTTCAAATTTAGCTGCAAAGTTAAAGGAAATTTCAAAGCGTGAGCTCAGTTTGTGTAAAAGGAAGTGAAAACTGTAACCAAAACTCATTTTCACGCCTAAAATTGAAGCACTTTTATTATCTTTCATTGTCTAGAACGCTTATCGAAAGCTTCATTAAAATAGAATGAAATAAGCGGGACATTTCCATGTATTTCATGGGAACTAAATTTTTCAATTCAGAAATACAGATATTTTTGCCGCATGGAGAAACAAACCATCAACAGAGAAGAAACAAGTTTTTTTAGTGATATAGCCAATGCGCTTGTGTACAAGCAAGATACATTAAAAGAATTTATTCAAGAACCCTTTGATATAAAAGCTTTTGCACAACAAATAAAGCTGAAGAATGAAAATTACAACCATAGTTATAGGAAAACCTTACGCGATAGTTTAATCAAGCAATACGCGAATGTTTCAACACCAGATGCTGTAGTTCAAAACACTTTGTTGTTAGAAAAGAAAGATACTTTTACGATTACAACAGGGCATCAACTTAACCTGTATACAGGACCCTTGTATTTCATTTATAAAATTGTTCATGTAATCCAATTGGCAAAACGATTGAAGCAGGAATATCCAAATTATAATTTTGTACCTGTGTATTGGATGGCCTCTGAAGATCATGATTTTGCTGAAATTAACCATTTAAATTTATTCAATCAAAAAAGAGTTTGGGAGAGTGAGCAAACCGGAGCTGTTGGTCAATTTAGTTTAAATGGTTTTGAGGCGTTAAAAGAAGAGGTAAAAGCTTTGTTCGAAAACCAACCTGAAATAGCACACTTAGTAGAAGAGAGTTACGCGGAAGAGGATACTCTTGCACAGGCTACTTTGAAATTAGTGAATACGCTGTTTGGAGAAGAAGGCTTGGTGATAATAGATGCAGATGCACCGGCGTTGAAGGCTTTATACAGACCTGTTTTATTCAAAGAAATTAGAGAACAGTTCTCTGAAAAAGAGGTTCAGCAAAGTACTGAAAGATTAGTAGAAAAAGGTTATCACGGGCAAGTTCATCCTAGAGAAATTAATTTATTTTTCATGGATAACGGTAAGCGTGAACGAATTATAAAAGAAGAGGATGGTAGTTTTACCGCTGGAGAAGGTGTAGTATTTTCTGCCCTGGAATTATTAGAATTAATTGATGGGAAACCTGAACTAATTAGTCCGAATGTGGTATTGAGACCTGTGTACCAAGAATGGATACTTCCAAATTTAGTGTATGTTGGAGGTGGAGGTGAA
The DNA here is from genome assembly GCF_057456495.1 of Lishizhenia sp. NCBI lineage: Bacteria > Pseudomonadati > Bacteroidota > Flavobacteriia > Flavobacteriales > Crocinitomicaceae > Lishizhenia > Lishizhenia sp. Next base: position 2,788 of record NZ_JBVCPV010000137.1, read on the forward strand.
ATGGCTTATTGGCTTCAGTTAAAAGGAGTGTTTGACGCACTAGATCTTCAATATCCCCTGATTCAGGTGAGAAATAGTGTTCAGATTGTAGATGGTGTGAGTCAGAAAAAAATGGCAAAGCTCGGTTATCAGTTTCAAGATTTCTTGCAGTCGACAGATGCTTTGAAGAAAGACTTTGTATTGAATCAATCTGATGAAGAAATTAATTTTGAGGAATTGAATACTGCTTTCGATACTTTAGAAAAGTTTGTTGTACGTGATGTGATTAATGTAGATAAAGCATTGGAGAATTACGGAAAGGGTGAGTTAACTAAAATGCGTAAGCAAATTGAAAACATGCAGAGTAAGTTGATTCGTCACAAAAAGAAAAAGTACGATGACACCCTAAAGAATATAGATAGCGTGCACGACAGATTATTCCCAGGCGGAGGTTTACAGGAAAGAAAGGATAATGTTTTAGCGTACTTTTCTAAATATGGAAAAGATAACTTTTTAACCTTACTTATGGAGAACATGGATCCTTTAGAAAAAGATCTTATTGTGTTATCAGAAAACTAAGGTTGATAGGAGAGTTGTGTACTCCCGTCTTCAAATATTATGAAATGCCATCCTTTGGTGGACGTTTTGATGGATTGCCCGAGCAGGTTTGTTCGGGCAATTACTTTTTTCGCCTTTTGTTTAAACGGAATGCTTTCTGCACAAATTAGATCGGAATCGCCGTTTGCTTGAATACCAAGTAAACGATAATTGTTAGCCGGCAGTATTTGTTGGTCTTCAAAGCGGTAGGTTTTACCGGTAATAGGAGTATTAAAGGTTTCAAGTTCTACCCACTCATTGTGTATATACTTTTCTAGGGTTAGGGAGGAGTATTCGCCGGGATCTTTCAATTCAAAAGAAATTTGAATATCGGACTCAACTATGGAAAGCTCAAAGTTTAACAGCGTAATGGGTAAAATTCCAGGCACTAAATTACACCCAAAATTTTCATAACTTAAGGCTGTGCCACCTGATGCATTGAAGGTGGTGAAATCTCCATCTAATCCACTATTCAAGGTTCTGTTGTAATTTGTTTCATGTATATATTCATGGTTGAGCGTGTCTGTAAATTTGGCTTGCATATATCGTGTTCCTGAAGTGGTTAAGTTAGAGAATAGTCCATTGTTAAGCCATTTTGTGTGATTTGCATAGAGTACATAAATGGGGCCCAAGCCACACAGGTTATGCCAATATAAAGAGTTAATATCTACATCATTTCTACATATTAAAAACCGAGAATTGCTCGGGATGCTTTGTCCATATCCATCAAAAAAAAGGTTAGTACATCCAGCAGAACTGTTTAGTAATAGCGTATTCGTCGGTATATTTTCGAAGCTGTCTATTTTAACGTGGCTACTCGAAAAGGGCAGGTTGGCTGCATAAGAAAATTGAAAGTTTTTGGAATTGAAATCTAAGGCATAACTACCCGTATACCCAAAAATTAGTTCTCCGCTTCCTTCTTGTATTCCGCTGCTACACGCATTGATCAATATTCCTGTAATGTAGGGAGGCGAGCAGTTTGAAGTGTTATTTACCTCAATACTTATAGGTGTGGAGCTGAAATTGGGGAAATCGCTTTTAACCAATATTTCATAAGCACTGCTTGTAGCCAAGGCATGAGGTACGTGAACATACACCTGCGTGTCAATTGAGGTTGATTGTAAGCGATAGAGTTCTGAAGAAAATTGGTTTTGAGTACTATCTAAAAGTAGAATACTAAAGTTATTTGTGGTATCGAAAATACCAAAACTCTGAATGCTGAGTAAAACGGAATCACCTTCATCACAGTTTACACTTAAATTGTTGGAACTTATAGCGGCACTTAAAATTTGGTAGTTGAAGGAACAATGTGCAGCGCTATCTATTGTGAATTGTGAGGTACATGAACTGTTTATATTGTCTATAACTGTAAAATTATTGAGGCTATAAATTGATCCCGAAATTGACTGTATAGAGTGAATATTATTAAAGTTAAGTGAGTCGTCTAACAAACTATCGTTTTGAAAGAGTTGGTATGAGCTTGATAAATTTTGTCCTTGACATAATATGTCGAATTCTAATTTATCATCCAGTGCGTTTGAATTGCTGCCATTGTTGTTGCAGACGAAGGCGTTGAGTATGGGAGTTGAGATGTAGCAGGAATCTTTGTGAACAGCTTTCAGGTATAGGTTGTCTATTCCTATGTAATCATTATCACCATTTTGTTTAATTGATATTGTAAAGGAAAAGGTGTTGATACTGTCGGGTATGTTAAGAGTGGATGTCAGCCATCCATTTGAAGAAATATTACTGCTACCATTAATAAGGGAGATTTCTGTTGGAGTGTTATTGTCATAGGAATAGCTGTATTTAATATCATCACCATTGTCAAGTTCAACAAAGCAGTAGCGAAAACTGAAGTTTGCGTAATTGGAATTACTTAAATCAAAGGTGTCGGATATGAGGCTTTCGAAGTTATTTCCTCCACAATTACCATTTAGATCTCGTATGCCCCAAAAGTAATTTCCTGAAAAAGCTTGGGTTGTGTCTAAACAAGAGGTGGTATCCCATAGGTCCGGTAAATTGGAACAGGGTGGCGTTGAAAAATTGATGTTAGGAAAAGAACTTGCTTCAAATCCTTCGAAAAAGATTGTGTCTTGAGCAATAGAGTAGGAGCAGGGGCTTATTGAAATAGCTAGGCAGAGTTTCAAAACCCATTTGTATAAGGTTTTCATGTTAGGTAGGTTTGATTAGTAGGTTGTTAGCGTTTTAGAACGCCCAAAGAAGGTACAAAAAAAAAGCCTTGCTACAAAATGTAACAAGGCTTTCTGAATATAGAAGATTCTTATTTTCTGTCTGACATTGGAACGTAGTCTCTTTCGTTAGCTCCTGTGTAAACCTGACGAGGTCTTCCAATTGGCTCTCCGTTTTCAACCATTTCTTTCCATTGTGCGATCCATCCTGGAAGTCTACCTAATGCGAACATTACTGTAAACATTTCAGTTGGGATACCTAATGCTCTGTAGATGATTCCTGAGTAGAAGTCAACGTTAGGGTATAAACCTCTCTTCACGAAGTACTCATCTTCTAAAGCAACTTTTTCTAATTGCTTAGCGATGTCTAAGATAGGATCATCAATTCCTAATTTCTCCAATACATCATCTGCTGCTTTCTTAATGATTTTAGCACGTGGATCGAAGTTTTTGTATACTCTGTGTCCGAATCCCATTAAACGGAATGCGTCATTTTTATCTTTTGCTTTGTCAACCCATTTCTGAAGATCTCCACCGTCTTCTTGGATTTTAGTCAACATTTCAATTACCGCTTGGTTAGCTCCACCGTGAAGTGGTCCCCATAATGCAGATACACCTGCTGCGATAGAAGCGTAAAGGTTTGCTTGAGAAGAACCAACGATTCTTACTGTAGATGCTGAACAGTTTTGTTCGTGGTCTGCGTGTAAGATCAATAATTTGTTCAATGCATCAACAACAACTGGGTCTGGCGTGTAGTCTTCAGTTGGCATTCCGAACATCATGTGTAAGAAGTTCTCACAGTATCCTAATTCATTTTTAGGGTACATTGCAGGATGACGCATTGCATTTTTGTAAGACATTGCAGCCAAAGTTGGAAGTTTCGCCAACAATCTGTGGATTGTTAAATCGATAGCTTCGTAACCTCTGTTAGGGTCTTGAGACTCTGGGTAGAATGTAGAAAGTGAACAAACCATAGAAGCCAAGATACCCATTGGGTGAGCTTGTGCTGGGTACGCCTCAAAGAATTGCTTCATATCTTCGTGAACCAACGTGTGCTTCGTAATGCTGTTGTGGAAGTTCTCTAATTCGTGAGCTTGTGGTAATTCACCGTAAATAAGTAAGTAAGCAACTTCCATGAAAGATGCTTTTTCAGCCAACTGCTCAATTGGATACCCACGATATCTTAAGATTCCTTTTTCTCCATCTAAGAAAGTTATAGCACTTGATGTACTACCTGTGTTTTTAAAACCAGGATCCAAGGTAATGTACCCTGTTTCACCTCTTAATTTCTTGATGTCTATCGCTTTTTCGTTTTCACTTCCAGTGACAACTGGTAGTTCGTAAACCGTACCGTTGAGTTCTAATTTGGCTACTTCGCTCATTTTTATAATTTAATAAATTTTAAGGTTAAAATATATCGACGACTAAGATAGTAATAAACTTGATTGTTCAAAGTATTTAAGACTATCTTAAACGCGAAATAATTTATATTGTCGCAATTATTTCAATTGCATTATTAATTGTTCTGGATTCATGTATCCAATCATCTTTTTTTCTCTCGTTCCGTTGTTGTTTAAGACAACAAACGAAGGGTAACTTAAACGACCATCTAAAAGCACAGCGGCCAATTCGTGGTAACCTCTTCTTCCATTATCTACAAACTTGTATGCCGTACCAAAGAAATTGATTGAATCTCTTTCTTCACCATCAAACTTTACGGCAATGTAATCTTGATTTAAAGCCTTGATTACAGATTTGTCCTTAAAAGTTGATGCATCCATTTTTTTACACCATCCGCACCAATCTGTATATACATCCACAAAGATCATTTTGTTTTGGTCTTTAGCTAAAGAAATTCCTTCTTCCATTTCATACCAGAAAATCACACTGTCGTTGACTGGTGGTGCTGTATGAATGACTTCGTTAACATCAGCTTTTTTTTGATCCTTGATATTGGCACATGAAACCATAAAAAGTCCAAAACCAATTAAGATGTATGATAGTGCTTTCATTGTTATAAATTCTCTAAAGTGTAAGTATACATCATTTTAAAGAGATGATTACGCGTATTACCACCATAAATTCCGTGATTCTTGTTAGGGTAAATAAACAAATCAAATTGTTTATCAGCTGCCACAAGTGCATTAATAAGTTCCATTGTATTCTGATGGTGAACGTTGTCATCGTAAGCCCCGTGAATTAGGAAGTATTTCCCCTCTAACTGATCTACCATGTTTACTGGAGAGTAGTTTTCGTAACCTGTCTGATTTTCAGCAGGAGTACGCATGAATCGTTCGGTGTAAATGTTATCGTAGTATTTCCAATGTGTAACAGGAGCAACGGCAATCCCCATTTTGAAAACATCGTTTCCTTTTAACATAGAGAGCGTGGTCATTGTTCCACCGAAACTCCAACCTTGGATTCCCACTCTGTTTTCATCAACGTAGGGAAGTTGTGCAAAATTCTTGGCAGCAGCTACTAAATCATCCGATTCTAAATTACCCAATTGTAAATAAGTAGATTTTTTAAACTTCGCTCCTCTGTACATCGTCCCTCTTGTATCTACAGATACTACAATGTAACCAGATTGTGCCAAAAGTTGGTGGTACGCAAGGTTCAACCCTCCAAATTTATCCAAGACCATGTTACTTCCTGGTCCACAGTAAATGTTAAAATATACTGGATATTGTTTGCTAGAATCAAAATCAGCAGGTTTGATCATCCATGCATTTAAAGCATCTCCGTTTGCCCCCTCAAGGGTGAAGAATTCTTTTTTCTGGAAGTTGTATTGTTTTAATTCTTCTGCAAATATTGCA
>NZ_JBVCPV010000138.1:0-8281 GCF_057456495.1 Lishizhenia sp.
TGTAGCCAATTATGGGAACAAAATCTTATTTGCTTCGAGTAGAGCTGGAGAAGGAGAATTGACGAAGAAAACATACGCTTGGAACGAACAACCTTACTTGAACATTTATGAGGCACAAAGAAATACAGCGAACGGTAACCTTACCAATGACAAATTATTCGAAGGCCTGAATTCGCAGTATCATGATGCTATGATTTGTTTCAACAAAGAAAATACACGCGTGTACTTTTCTACAAATCAATTGCGCAAAAAAGGTAAGCTGAAGACAAATGAGGATGGTACCTCTACCCTTCAAATTATGTTGGCGGATGTCGTTGAAGGCAAGATTGCCAATATCGTAAGTTTGAGCATTAACAGTGAAGAATATTCTTGTAGTCACCCCATGCTTTCTGAAGACGGTAAGTTTCTTTATTTCGTTTCTAACATGGAAAACGGGATGGGAGAAACCGATATTTATCGTGCACCCGTAAAGGCAGATGGAACAGTAGGTTCACCTAAGAATTTAGGACCAAAAATCAACACACCCGGACGTGAGATGTTTCCTACCCTACAAGAAGGCAAGCTCTATTTTTCATCAGATGGTCACTACGGAATCGGTGGACTAGATCTTTTTGCTTCAAAAATCAAGGGAGACAACTTTGAAAACCCTGAAAACTTAGGAAGACCCTTTAACAGTGAGATGGATGATTTTAACATCTACTGGACGAAGGCAGGTGTGAACGGATACCTTTCTTCCAACCGATTAGGCGGCAAGGGAGATGATGATATTTATTTCTTCACGAAAGATGATCAAAACTGGTATCAAGATGTATTTGGAAATGTTAAAGAGCAGACGACCAAAGAAATTATACCCTTCGCAACGGTAAAAGTATACGACGATTTAGATTCACTCATTGCTGAAACTCAAGCTGATTCTTTAGGAAGATTTGAGGTTCAATTACCTTGTAGCAGTACCAATAGATTAGTCTTTTCTAAAGAGAATCACAGTACAGAAGAGTTAGATGTTACAACGCCTGACACTCCGAAAGTACCCGAAGAGGAAGATGCAGAGGATGTTTACTTAACGCTGTATAAAACGCTGGTAAAAGAGGAAGATGGTGTGGAAAAAATCATTGTAAACCCTATCTACTTCGATTACGATAAAGCTGAAATAACACCTCAAGCCGAGGTAGAATTGAACCGAGTAATTGATGCCATGAATAAATTCCCAAGCATCGTGATTAAGATTGAATCACATACCGATGCAAGAGGGAAAGATAGTTACAACTTGAAACTCTCTGATGATAGAGCAAAATCTACGAGAGACTACCTGATTGAGCAAGGCATTGATCCTAACAGAATTATTAGTGCTGTTGGGTACGGTGAACAACAAATTAAAAACAAATGTAAAAACGGTGTTGAATGTACCGACGATGAACATTTCGTAAATAGAAGATCCGACTTTATTGTCGTTAAAAAGTAATAATTAAGGGTGAAGGGACCTTGGGGCTGTAGTGATGTAGGCGGCCCCGGGTCTTTCTCCTTTAATAAAAAGAAAAATGCTTAAATCATTTCACATATCTCTTCTTTCATTGCTCTGCGGATTGAGCTTATCAGCCGCTGGACAAACTCCGGGTAACGTAAGTTCTGGAACATTTGAAATGTGGTTAAAAGCAGATCAAAACTCGAGTGTGCTCAACCTGAGTACGAGTACAGCTTCTGATGGAGATGAAGTATCTCAATGGTCAGATTTATCAGGAAACAGAACCAATGACGCTACAAACAATAATGAATTAAGCAACCCTGTTTATTCTGCTGACTCAAGCACTGTACTTAACTACAATCCTACATTAACTTTTGATGGTATTAGTTCAGGGTTGAATTTTGGAAACGATTACATATACCCAGATGCATATGAAGTTTTAGGGATTGAATTTGGAGCAGTTTCTTTTGAAGGATTAAATTTCTTCATTATCCAGAAACCCTCTTCCACTAATTTTAACAAATGTAATCAGTTTATCTACGATGTAGGAAATTATAAAACAGATGGAATGGGCTTTACATATAATCAGAGTACATTTCAGCTATACACTCCTCCTGGATTATTGATTACTGTCGGTGACATATTAAATGGAATACTTGACCCCCTACTATCACCTTTGAGCTCATTCGTTAATGTTAGTATTGGTTCAGAGTCATCTGATACCATTAATCATGTTCACCTTCATGAGACTACTCTTTCTAGAAATACAGTTATTTCCGGAAGTGATCTTTTAGGAAGCATTATTAACTCTGGAGATAAATCCGTATATCTAAATGGAGAAATGAGTTACAATGAGAGCAGTTATGATTTAATAAAACTTAATTTAAACAGCATCCTATGTTCTTCTAGCCATTCAAGTTCATCTGGTCCATTCACTATAGGTAGACAAGCCAAATCGTCAAATCTCACATCTGACTATAACAGAGCTTTTGAAGGCCAAATTGCAGAAGTTATTGGATATTCAGGCGTACTCAGTGATGCTGAAACCAATAAAATCGAAAGCTACCTTGCCATTAAATATGGAATAACGCTTGAACATGGTGGAACTGAAAACGGAAACTACACCGCCAGCGACGGAACAACGGTTTGGAGTGCTAGTACCGCCACTACCACCTACCATAATAACATTATAGGAATAGCCAGAGATGACGATTCTGGTTTACTGCAAAAACAATCGCATACGCAAGATGATAGTCTACGCGTGTATTTGGATGAATTGGACACAATTAACGCTGGAAATCAAGGTACTTTCTCCAATAACCTTTCTTTTTTATTAATCGGTGACAATTCAGATAACCTCTACTCTTCTTCCTCTTATGGTGAAAAACCAGCAGGGTTATATTCAAGGTTAGACAGGGAATGGCGCATTCAAAGCACCAATTTCACAGACACCTTTAATTTGGACATCACGCTAAACAATTACGCCATAATTAATGCAATTGATACAAGTGATTTATACATACTTGTAGACAATGATGGTGATTTTTCATCGGGTGCAAACACTTATAGTTCCACTGATGGGATCACGTTTATATTGAATGGAAATGTATTGAGCATTTCTGGCCTAAACACGAGTATTTTCCCCAATAACTCTTCTAACTTCTTTACCATAGGATCAGGTAGTGGTAACACGCCTCTTCCTGTTCAACTTACCGAATTCAACGTAAATAATACAATTAACAATCACGTCCAAATCAATTGGACGACATCAACAGAAATAAACAATGATTATTATAGTCTTTATCATTCTACTGACGCTGAACATTGGGTACATCTTCAAAAAATAAGCGGTGCAGGAAATTCAGAAATAACCTTACACTATGACTTTTTGCATGAAACGCCTAAAAGCGGTGTCAACTATTATAAATTAGAACAAACTGATTTTGATGGAACAACAAAAGATTTAGGTATAAGAAGTGTACAAATTAACCCTACTACTTCTCAACTACAGGTATTTCCGAACCCTGTAAAAGGAGCACTTCATATAAGAGGTGAAATTGATTTATCGCAAGGAATATATGTTATCAATGAATTAGGTGTTGCTATTAGAATAGACGACTATATGATAATAAGTGACAACCACATTGTTCTCAACGCGGCATATCTCGAAAAGGGTAATTATTATATAAAAATGAACCAACAAACAATGCGCTTTACAAAGCTGTAGTCCCTCCTACACTCCTCAAAAACGCATATGGAGGGAAACATGTTTGTTAATTAAGGTCAGTACTCGGTGCTGGCCTTTTTTTATATCAAAAGCTTTAATAGTAGACACAACAAAAAAGGCTAGCACTATTATGACTGCCGAATTCAGCTACTTCTAAGTTCCAACCCCTCTGCTAGGTTTTTAGAAATCTAGTCTGTTGTTTTATTAAGCAAAGATAGATGAGGAAAAGAACCCATGGTGAACGGATGTATTCATAACCAGACATATCTCAGCAATATTACTATGCTACAGTAAGTACTACAATTCCCATGGTGACAAATGAGTATTTTTAAGAATATCCGTTTCTAACGCTTTCAACATGTCTCAATTTTTCCTATTTTCGATATCTAATAGATCAAGACCATCATGAAAATAATCATCTACTTAATCGCTTTTTTACTGGCTATTTTCTTTTTAATTCTACTCGCAGCAAGTGATCCAAATAGAGGCGTAAATGACACCCTAAACACAGGTTTAATTGGCATTAGTATTATGGTTGGTTCTGGTATAATTAGTCTTTCTATTCTGAGAAGTAATCAAGATAAGTACTAATTAATTCACTAAAACGGATGAACAAAAACAAGAAAAAAACACTTCTACTCTTAATCGATGTCATAAAAAATCAAGTTGTTCTAATTTTTAAAAACTTAAAAACGGTTCTGGCCGTTTTTACTTTTCTCTTATCCTTATTATACTCAAAACTTATTTGGAATGAGGTTGACGATTTACGTTTTGGAACACCAGTATCTGTAGGAATTTCCATTTTAGGTTTATGCATTCTAGTAAGCACAATGTTTTACATATCCTATCTTTTATGGAAAGAAAAAAAGTAAATTAATCGTGTTTCTATTCGATTACTCCCACTCCGTCCTATTCAAGCTCTCATTCAATCTTTTCTCATCAGTTTGAACATACTTCTCCGTTGTCTTAATATTACTATGCAGCAGTAAATACTTCAATTCCCATGTAGATAAAGATTTGATAGAAAAGAGTTATTTCATCGAGTGGTCAAAAGCAAAAGCTTTAAAATAAACAAAAAAGGCTAGCACTTTACGTACTAGCCTTTGTTTGTGGTCCCACCCGGGCTCGAACCAGGGACTTTCTGATTATGAGTCAGATACTCTAACCAACTGAGTTATAGGACCTCATTAACCTTTGCATTACAAAGAATTAACAGTGGCGCAAATGTAAGTGTACTTTCCTTAATTTGCAACACCTTTTTCTACTTTTTTTGGCAAAATTAGTAGGAGCTAGATAAGCTTCTCTTTATCAGTTCACAAACTTATAGCCGACCCCTCTAACGCTCACAATTTTAAGACTTTCGTCGTTTTCTAATTTCTTTCTGAGTTTGGAGATAAATACATCCAAGGTTCTACCTACGTAGTTTCCTTCATCTTCCCACACTTCATTGAGAATATATTCTCTTTTTAAAGTTTCATTTTTGTGTTGAACAAACAGGTGCAACAACTCAGCCTCAATGGCAGACAACTCGATTACCTCATCCTTGTAAAATAACTTCATCCTTTTTAACTCGAAATGGTAAGCCCCTAGTGCCAACACCTCTTTTGCTGCTCTTTTATTTCTTATCTTAAAAAGATAGAGTATCAATACCAACACTCCCCCACCTAAAAGTAAATAAACGGGAGTGTAACTCTGTTTTTCTTCCTCTACAACTGTATGAGCGATCCATGGTTCAGTACTGGTAAAAATAACTTCGTAACAATCCAAAGGCAGATCTCTCCCCTTACACGATAAAATTTCCTCATCCCGGTTTACACTTGCTTTAAAACTATGCAATACCTGATGACTATCGCAAGTGCTCACTTCAACAATAAAATTTTGCTGGGCGCGGTGCTTTTGCATAACCTCATGTACATTATTGTACAATTGATCAGGACTAAATTCTATCTCTTTTTCAAAACGCAGAACATATCTATTCTCTTGATGTTCCACTTCTAAAATTCGTGATGTACTATCTCCAATTTCACTTAAAAACTGGTGACCAATATTTCGTAGCAAAACAGCAATGTATTGTTCCTCATTTTGAGCATGTGTTGGCACCACTGTGCACGTGAATAAAAGAAGAATGAATACTTTAAAAAGTGGAAGTTTTCCCATGCACCAAATTTATTTTGAAAATAAGGTATTAACAATAGAAAAATAAGAAATTACGCGCGATTTACATTAATTTACATTCGTTCATCTACTGATACAAGGCGGCTTTTTACATTGAGGTCATAATCATAAAAATGAAAACCATGCATGCAATTGTTTTAAAAACACTTTTCCTTGGACTCTTTCCATTGTCGTCTTGTCTATTTACTTCTAAGAATAGCCCTGAAAACCAAACTAACGAATCAGCAATCCATCTAAACTACAATCAAAAAGAAGCACATCGATATGGAGGTTGGTATTGTCCTGATAACTTAAACACTTTCCCTGCTGTAAATTTAGCGGATTGGAAAAATGTACCTGTTGTAGAAGGTAGATTGCCAACAGAGGAAGAAGCACGAGGCGAAGCCTCACTAATTTTGGTCGATACAGTAAAGTACCCGAACGCGAAAGCTTTGAATACCCCGTTACCGCAATTGGCAAAATACCACAATCCTTACACCAACAGGGAGGATGTCATTATCATAATTCAAGCCATCTCCATCCAAGAAGATTCCATTGTTGGGTTTCGCTTTTTAAATGGCGGAAACGGGAGTGCCCGTTTAAATGAGGTAAACTTCATCACGCAAGAAAATGCTCGTTCTATGATAGGCGGAAAATTTGTGCAGCATGAGCTAAAAATTAAGGCAGCCGACAGTACGGTATGGAGCCTCATGACAGCAGCCAAAAATGCCACATTAATGCAAATCACCTTTGATCCTCAAAACAAACTTGCCGCTAATTGGAGATCCGAGGCACAACTCAATTATTACTATGCTTCCAAAGATCAACTTGTGAACACCTACTTATCAGATGACTTTTGGGGAAATTGTTATGTGCAAAATGATTTTAAGCAAAATCTATACACAGAAAAATTCTTCCTCATCCGTGAAAAAGATAAAAGCTTCTGCTCCTTAAAAATTGTTTGTGGACCTTACTTGGACGATTACCCGCAACAAGAAAAGGTACTCCTCAATTGGGCCAAACGGATTAAAGATTTGAGTGAATTTGGATCTTTGATTCCAAAACAATAATTCTCCTCCTTGTTCACTAAAAAAGCCAGCTAAAAAACTGGCTTTTTTTCATGAGGCAAGGTGTATCTATCTTTTACATTTAATTCTTTGGTAATTTTACATCTATTAGATAATAGAAAGCGCCTGATAGCCTCAAAAAACTATTGAATAGCTTTACCTAAGTACTTCACAAACATTACGAAAAATGAAAATTAAGAAAGTCTCTATCTCCGAAAAAATGTCATTATTCAGTGATTACTGGAACCCAAGAATAGTTGGAGAACTGAATGGACAACACATAAAACTAGTTAAAGCCAAAGGGGAATTCGAATGGCACAAACACGATAATGAAGATGAAATGTTTTTAGTGATTGATGGTGAATTCAATATGGAATTAAGAGATGAAACTATCGCAATAAAAAAGGGGGAATTTATTATTATCCCCAAAGGTATCGAACATAGGCCAGTAATGAAAAACGAAGTTCAAATTATGTTGTTTGAACCGGCTAATACCATTAATACTGGCGAAAACAAAACATCTGAACTCACTCAAAACAAAATGGAATGGATCTAAAAATAGTAGTTTCGTATCATCGAACCTTTCCATCACGGATGACCTTAAATTAATTCGTTTGTATCCATTCTTGTGGAATAAAATAATCAATGGTGGATATTCTTTAATTGTGTTTATTCTCCAAGAATGGCAGTATAAACACATTACATATATACTACCATATACCGAGATAAAGCGTACTTTTTAAGTCAGAACCCAACACCTATAACAAAGAGAAACCTACTTTGCTCCTAAAAAAATCAAAAAAATAACTAGCTTTAAACCACTAAGACTTACAACCACCACTATTTTCAAGAGTAAAGGCGGTTTTAAATAATTAATATTAAAAAAGGTGTATTTATACACTTGTTGTGCCCCATTAAAAAACCAACCGCACGAATAGCACATTTGCAATTCACACAAGCCACCCTACATACGAAAATTGCAAAAGAGCCATTTTCTTCCTCTGCTCATTGAGAATTGAAATAACTTCACTAAATTTGACCATATTTGAACAAGTATATTTCAGGTCAATGACAATCGGACAAAAAATACGGCAATTAAGGGAAGAATCAGGAATGAAACAGCGTGAACTCGCTGCAAAACTTGACATAGGAGAAGGCTTCTTAAGTAAAGTTGAAAATGACCAAAAGCCATTAAAACGAGAAGACCTTGCCAAACTGAGTGAGTTTTTTAATGTAAAACATTCCGACTTAGAAACGCTTTGGTTAGGAAACAAAGTTTATGACTTGATTAAAAATGAAAATCAAGGTTTGGACGCTTTAAAAGTAGCAGAAGAACAAGCAAAATATATTAGAAGATGATAAATACCTACA
>NZ_JBVCPV010000139.1:0-8166 GCF_057456495.1 Lishizhenia sp.
AACCCCTATACCATTGAGTAAATCCTTTGCAATGTTATTGGCGTAAAAAGAAGACACCATACTTTGGTGAAGGAGCGTATCGTAATTCTGCAAATACATTTCTCTATAATAGGAAGCACCCACCATTCCTCCTGAAGCTCCTGTTACCATTTGGACCGAATTAGAAAAGTTACCTTTAGATACACTATCCAAATGTTGCATCACCCTAAAGGTCCACAAGGCACTTCTCAATCCACCACCGCTTGTATTTACGATAATTAATTTGGGCTTTTCACCCGCCTTTGCCTTCCAATTCTCCAAAATGTTTAGGTATACCTTTTCATCTTGAAGGTTCTGTTGATAATCTTCCTGAAGGCGTAAAAGGACTGTATCATTATAAAGCGATCTTTCTTTATAGCTTAATCCATACGCGTAATTTTTAAACTGCATGTAGTCTGTATGTTGACTCAAGAAGTTCATAGACACGAACAGAACAATAATTATAGGATAGGTCCACAGTTTAAACCAACTAAAAAAAGCACTGATTAACATCAACACTATAGTCAGTAAAAGCAGTATACTCGAAGCTGCTGGAAAAACGAAAACTTCTTGATTTCTTAGAAGTCCCAATATAAAGAAGGATAGAATGATGGTGATCTCAAAAATAGAGGCATTAATGTGGTTTTGACTAAAAACATTTTGTATTACACTATAGTCATAATGCTGTACTCCTCTCGATCGTTTAAATCCAAAATTTTTACCCACATAAACATAGAGCTTATCATCTACCTGTTTAAACTCTTTATCCCAAGACAAGTTTCTGTGCAAAGATGATTTGATATTCGCATTTTTGGGTTCTTCCGGACCTATAGCATTGCGTTTCTTCTCCATTTTGAAGAAATCTTTATTGGTCGGAAAGAAATACAAAAAGGAAAGTAAAACAAATATAAGAGAGCCGCCAAACACCGATAAGATGTACAGGCTGATATCCCAGCTATCTAAAAATTCCTCTTGACTTTGAAACACCGCAATCTTATAACCCAGCGTTACAAAAAACAGAAAAGGAAGTATACTATTGTTTACACAAAACTTAAAGAAAGGTCTTTGCAGTGTAGCTATAAAGGGAAAGTGTGGCCCCATACGTATATAACTATAGGTATGAAACGCCATAGTAAAACCACCTATACTAAAACCAAGAAATAAAAAGCTTAGCCAAGAAGTTTTACCAAGATATTCTGGGCCATAAAAGAGATAAGCCATTCCAAAGCTCTCTCCTATTACACCAAAAAGTATCAAAAACAAAAATACCCAATACAATACCGCAACGATGTTGTATTTTAAATGAGCTATCAACAAGTGAAAAGGAAAAAAATCAAGGATGCCTTTGAATACATCTTTTAGCGTTATTTTTCCTTTCATTGTTTTAAACCTTTAGGAGATTATTTAATAAATTCTCTTTTATTTACTGTCTTAATAAAATCGCTTACCAGGTAACTTAAAGATTTACCTACCACGACATTTTCTTGGGTTGTAGAAGGGGCTGCCTCGGGTAAATGAAGATACGCAACATTTTCGACATTAGAAACTGTTTTCAAATAAATTCGAGCTCTTTCTAAGGTCATACCACTTGGGGTTCGCGCACTAGAAGGCATATCAATTATTGAATCCATATCTAACTCCACGCCAAGGGGTGTTTTCATGTTGTCTTTACACACATTAACAAAGTCTTCATTAATGTTTGCTTGCCCTGCTAGGTAATCTTCGAAAATGGTGAAATAATGTCCGTCTTTTTCTAAACGCGTCAACATTTCTTCTGAGTTATAATTTTCATGTAATCCAATCACATGATACTTCTCCAAGAACCCTTGCTGAAAGGCATAACTGAATGCATTTCCACTATGTCTCCCTTCCTGCTTTCTATAATCTGCATGTGGATCTAGGTTCACTACATTAATTCCTTTCTTTAGACGCTGAGCAGCAAACTTCATTAAAGGAAAAGCGTTGTTATGTCCACCACCAATAAGAATAGGAATTTGATCTGCTGCAACGTA
This sequence comes from Lishizhenia sp., assembly GCF_057456495.1. Classification (NCBI taxonomy): domain Bacteria; kingdom Pseudomonadati; phylum Bacteroidota; class Flavobacteriia; order Flavobacteriales; family Crocinitomicaceae; genus Lishizhenia; species Lishizhenia sp. The sequence continues at coordinate 2,031 of NZ_JBVCPV010000139.1, forward strand.
CTTATTTAGAACATCCAATACAAAATCATCCAACTCTTCTACCAAAACTCTGTTCTTCTTTAAATCAGAAAAACGGTTAAGCGCTGAAATTCGACCAGCTATGGTTACACCTTTACCTAATAAGAAACGATTGGCTTGTATATTTAAAAAGGTAGATACAAAGGGTTCAAATCCGCCTTCAGCACCAGGGTTGCCTAAATTAGCCACAGGACCTACAGATTCTTCTACACCTATAATAACAAACCTCTTTTTCTCCTCACTTACAATATTCTCTCCCAAACGTTTTTCACCTTCTCGGAGATTGACTCTGTTCAAAAGGTCTTCTGAGGAATATGGGGTATATAAAAAATTCTCTTCTCTACTTTTCATCTTCTTTTTCTTGATACGGAGCAATTGCTTCTAAAAATGCCGCAGGAGGTTGAATAGGGCGCATATTTACTTTATTCACAAAAACCAAAGTGGTACTCGCCTTACTCAGCACTTTCCCTTCTTCATTTTGAATCGCATAATTAAAGTAGATTCTAGAACCTTCTACGCGTGCAATTTTTGTAATAATAGTTAATTTATCATCATATAAAGCCGGACGAATATATTTAACATTGTATTCACTCACCGGTAACATGACATGCTCCTCTTCCATGCGTTTGTACGACATACCTATGGCACGTAAGGTTTCTACCCTACCCACTTCAAAATACTGCGCATAATTTCCATAATAGCAGTATCCCATTTGATCAGTTTCCCCATATCTAACTCGTAAACTTGTACTATGTTCAAAATCGTAATTCACTCTGTTCTAATTTGGTAAAAAACAAAGATGTAAAAAAAGAAAAAATATGTTTCAATTTTTGTAACTTTCCATCAACTTTACCAGTAAATAGTTGTCGAAACTATTGATACCACTAGGTTACAGCACTTTTGAAGTATTTTTTAAAATAGAATAAATATTGACAAATCAAACATTATTCTCTTTTAATTTCTCAGAAGTTCAAACGAAATTTTACTGTAAAAAAAACTATAAAATCAAGAGTGATTTTACTTTTTTTTTAACTTTTTTCTGTAAATATTTGTTCCGCTCGTAACTCTAAAAGTTAACTACGTTGTTTACAGCGTATTAATAACTAGAAAAAGTTTTTAACACAATAAATTAATAAAGTCTACATCAATGAGTGCATTACACGAAGAAAAATGGGAAGCCTGTCTAAAAGTAATCAAAGACAACATTTCGATTCAAGCTTTTAAAACATGGTTCTCTCCCATTTCTCCTATTAAATTAGAAGACAGTGTATTGACGATTCAGGTTCCTTCTCACTTCTTTTATGAGTGGTTAGAAGAGCACTACATCTCGCTACTAAAGAAAGTCATTAAAAAAGAATTAGGTCCTAACGGAAGATTGGAATACTCTATTATTATGGAGAAAAACCAAACCAATTCTACACCTTATACTGTAAAGTTGCCTGCATCGAATAAAAGTTCCTTGCACAACTCACCGGTTACGATGCCTTTAAATGCGAGCGAGAAGCAAATTAAAAATCCATTTATTATTCCTGGATTAAAGAAGGTGAATGTAGACTCAAACTTAAACCCTTCTTACTCGTTTGAAAATTTCGTAGAAGGAGACTGCAACCGTTTGGCTAGATCTGCAGGTTATGCTGTAGCTAAAAAACCAGGTGGTACTGCATTTAACCCTTTATTAATTTATGGTGGTGTTGGTCTTGGTAAAACACACTTAGCACATTCTATTGGTATAGGTATCAAAAACCAATTCCCAAACAAAACAGTTCTTTATGTAAGTTCTGAAAAGTTTGCACACCAATTTATTGATGCGATTAAGAATCAAACAACCAATGATTTTATTCACTTCTATCAAATGATGGATGTATTAATCATTGACGATGTTCAGTTCTTTAGTGGAAAAGAGAAAACGCAAGATGTATTCTTCCACATCTTTAACCACTTGCACCAAAACGGAAAGCAAATCATTTTAACATCTGATAAGGCACCGGTTGAAATGCAAGGAATGGAGCAACGTCTACTCTCTCGTTTTAAATGGGGATTGTCGGCAGACTTACAAGCACCAGATTTAGAAACAAGAATTGCCATCTTAGAAAATAAAATGTACGGTAACGGTATAGACCTTCCTAGAGAGGTTGTAGAATACCTTGCTTACAGCATCAACACCAACATTAGAGAAATGGAAGGTGCATTGACTTCTTTATTGGCACAAGCATCATTAAATAAAAAGGCGATTACTTTAGAGTTAGCCAAACAGATGATAGACAAGTTCGTGAAAAATACTGCACGTGAGGTTTCTATCGAATACATACAAAAAGTTGTTTGTGATTACTTCGACTTACCTATAGAGTTGTTGAAATCTAAAACAAGAAAAAGAGAAGTGGTACAAGCACGTCAGATTGCAATGTTCTTCTCTAAGAAGATGACAAAATCATCTTTGGCAAATATTGGAGCACACTGCGGAGGAAAAGACCACGCTACTGTATTACACGCATGTAGAACAGTAAACAACCTTTCTGAAACAGACAAGCAGTTCAAAAGCTACTTAGATGATCTAGAAAAGAAGTTATCGATTCAATAAGAATCACAACCATAACATTGAATGTCTCTCCTCCTTGGAGAGACATTTTTTTTGTAATTAACATTACCCTTTTCATAAAAACGATTACACACCTTTCGAAAGAGCTCATTCTCCACCTACCTTTGTAATGTATATGTCTAATTACTCTTCCATAAGTGCATTGATCAAATTGATAGATGATCCCGACGACGCTGTCTTTTCTCAAGTGCGCAAAGAAATATTGAATCTTGGTACCGATGCTATTCCCCTACTGGAATCATCATGGGAAGAAGACGATTATGGTCTTCTCTTCCAAACGCGTATTGAGGAAATTATTCACGATATACAATTTTTAGCGACCAAGGATAACTTAAAGCAGTGGTTGGCCAGCGATGAGAAAAACCTTTTGGAAGGAGCCTATATCATTGCCAAATATCAATTTCCAGATTTAGAATTAGATAGCTTAAAAAACGATATACTTAATATTCGTAAAGACATCTGGTTAGAAATCAACACGCAACAAACCATCTTTGAACAAATCAAATCCTTTAATGAAGTTTTCTACAGGATTCATGGTTTTCAAGGAAACACCAAAAACTACCATTCTCCGTTAAACTCCTACCTCAATGTAGTATTAGAAACGCGTAGAGGGAACCCTTTGAGCTTGAGTATACTTTACAGCATTATCGCCCAATCTCTAGATTTACCGATATACGGAGTAAACCTGCCCAATCATTTCGTTTTGGCGTATGTTGACAAAAACAAGAATTACTTAAACCTCAATGAGGAAGATGATAACTCAGGCGTTTTGTTCTACATCAATGTATTTAGCCGTGGTGCAGCGTTTAACCGTAAAGAAATTAAAGACTTCTTAAAGAAATTAAAAATTGATGAGAAGCGAGAATATTTCGAACCTTGTCCGAATACTACCATCATTAAGCGCATGCTCACCAACCTAATTGTTGGGTATCAACAACAAGGAAATTCTGACAAAGTAGAAGAATTAACTGAACTAAAAAATTTATTCTCTTAAAGCCTTACTTTAAGTTTCTTATCCCCTCGTAAACGGCAATTGCCACTGCGTTGGCGATATTGAAACTTCTTATTTTATCCGAGAACATCGGTATTTGATAGGTATCTTTAGCATACTTTTCAGTGATCCAATCATCCAAACCTTTTGATTCTTTACCAAAAACAAGAAATAAATCATCCTCATAAGGTATTTCCCAAAATGATCGCTCTCCTTTACTGCTGAAAAAAGCAAATTTTGCATGACCATGCTGCGCAAAAAAATCCTCAACAGAATCATATTCTGTTAAGTTGATATGCGGCCAATAATCCAACCCTGCACGTTTGAGCTTTTTATCAGAAATTTCAAAACCATAGGGTTTAACCAAATGTAAATTACATCCCGTTCCTAAAGCGAGTCTTCCAATATTACCTGTATTGTTAGGGATCTCCGGTTCAAAAAGTACAATATTTAAGGCCATAATTTTGCTTTGCGGCGAAGATAAGCGTTGTCCGTTAAATCCCTTCATGAATCTTGTAAAACTTACTGTTCACAAAGCGGTAATCCAACCCTATCTTCAAACCATATCATTATTTAATTTTAGTAAAATCAACGCTTCAAACAACTATTTCAGAAGAACTTACGTTATTATATACACGCTAACTAATCATAAACAAGGATGCTTAATTCGTATGGGTTGAGCATTTTTGTTTTCTCCCCCCTTAATATCTTAACTTAAGTCAAGAACTCTCTACAGTGAGCGCCTTAATTTTGACCTATCAAAGGTTAGAATTATGAAAATCACATGTCTTTTACCCCTACTCACGTTTACGCTTCTTTTCGGCGCTTGCACTATACACAAGCGTGTTCACAGACCAGGGTATCATATTAGTCATCCTTTTAAACACAAGAGGATTACACCTAAAAACATCCATAAACCTCAAGCATCGCTACTCCCAAGTAGCGCTACGATAGATAGTCTAAAAACAATTCAGCTCAATACACCTTCTAAGCTTACCGCCACAAAAAGCAATGAGAATACATCTGCAAAAGCACAGCTATCCAGGTCTACTCCTCCAAAAGCTCAAACAAGGAAAGTAAAAGACAGTTCTGCATCAATAAAACAGGAAGTAACCAAAGATGTTCAACGCACCCAAAAACTGCGTAAAAAGAATTTCGCTCCTACTCTTACTACCAAAGATCAAAAGATAAGCTCCAGAAAACTAGCAATTACCATTGGTTTAGCGCTTTTGTTTATGGCCCTATTAGCTGGACTTTCAGTACCTATTTTAAACAAGGTGTTATCTACCACCTCACCTCTTACTACTTTTACGCAAATAGGTGCAAACAAGTCCAGCTTTTTAGGAGCCCTTTTCGGATGGATAGGTATTTTCTTGCTCGATCTTTTGGTGGCATGGGGAGTGTGGAAATACTACAAAGAAGACGATAAGCAAAAAGCCAAAACCTCTGGTATCTTACGTCTTATTTATTCTATCCTCTTGGGTGTAGCCATTCTTCAACTATTCAAAAGTTATAGCGCGGGTACGGCACTTGTTGCACATCAATCTCTCACCAACTTTTTCACCCTTTGGAATGTAGGACTCATCGTTTTTGGAATCCACCTCATGGTATTGGCCTTTTTGTATAAAGCTGACACCGAGAAAAAGTGGTTAACGATAGCATTATCTATCGCTCTCTTCCTCGGCGGTTTGGGTTATGTACTCCAATATGCCACTTACTTCCTATTCCCTCAGCAACTCATCATAAGCACAACCATAGAAAGTCTGTTCATCGTATTCATGATCTTAGGCGAACTCGGTTATGCAGTTTGGATGTTGTTTAAAGGAGGTAGGTAGATTGGAGATTTGTCCTCTGGCTCCACAAAGGAATATAGATTTTGAATTGTGAACTTTCCAAGGTTATCGATTATAGCGCTGTAAAGAGCTCAACCAAGGTATTAAAATACCGAAACATAATGTCAGAACTTAAGTTTTCCAAAATAACAAACACCAAGACCTATTTGAATTCTTGAATCCTTGAACCTTTGAATCCCCCCCAGAGGTTATCGAGCGGAGTCGAGATGAGCGACCTCCCAGCATCGAGTCAAGGGGTTTTGTATGTGCTCGAAAGTCATAAATAATTTCATTTAAAACACGAAAACAACATTTTTTGAATTTAAAAGCTTTGCTAATCGTCCCTAAAAAGAATTGAACACTATATCCTTTTTATCCACAAGCCCTCTACCTTTTATATTAATTTATTAGTTTTAACCAGCCTCTCCATTATGAAACCACCTAGGAGCATTCCAAAACGTTTCATCTTTACAAGGCAAGCCTTAAAAACTGTGGTTTATCCCACACTATAAGGTGAATAAACGCAATTAAGAGATATGATAAATAAACAACATTACGGTTATACGTATGTTGTCTGTAATTAAAAAAAGAATATGGATATAAATTTAATATATATGATACTGGGTGTAATTGCCACGATTTTGGTTGGTTACTGGGGTATCAAGTATACTGCAAGTCATAAAACCATAACTAATCTTC
>NZ_JBVCPV010000140.1:0-8035 GCF_057456495.1 Lishizhenia sp.
CCTCTAGAAACTTTCTCTGGGTTAACCATCATTACATCACCCACTTTCGCTCCTAATAATTTCTTACGAGTAGTTTCATCTTCAACGAATTCCATAGAGATAGTTGATGAGTTCATCACACCACCTTCTTTGATTACGTCTTTCTTCACTAACTCAACAAACTGACCCATTACTAAATCGTTCTCTCCAACTTTTTCACCTGCAGATAACTTTCCGTAACGACGACGCATGTTATCGATCTCCTGATCAACAACTTTATCATCAGCTTTAACTTTTACGTAATCGTATTTGTTTCTTCCTGATAATTTGATGTCGAATTCTGGTGCTAAACCGATTTCGTAAGTGAATTCGAAATCTGCTGGATTGTTAAAGTCACCTTTAACCTCTGCGTCATTCTTAGGAATAGGATTTCCTAAAATTTCGATTTCGTTTTCTTGGATGTAATTGTAAAGAGCGTCATTTACAATTTTGTTAAGTTCGTCGCCCAATACAGCAGCACCGTATTGTTTTTTGATCATTCCCATTGGAACTTTTCCTTTACGGAATCCTGGGATATTGGCTTGTTTTCTATAGTTCGAAAGTACGTCATTTACCTTCTTCTCATAGTCTTCTTTAGCAACTTCTACTTTTAAAATTGCATTTAATTCATCAACGTTCTCACGAGTTACATTCATATTGCTTCTCTTAACAATTAAACAATCTAAAACAAAAAATGGCATAAGAAAACAATCTTATACCACCTTTGATTGTGCGGATGGAGGGACTCGAACCCACACACCTCGCGGCACTAGATCCTAAGTCTAGCGTGTCTACCAATTTCACCACATCCGCAGAAATTATTTTTTCCCCTTACAGTTCAAAAATAGTATTTCAAATAACGCTTCACCTATGGAAAGCGAGTGCAAAGATAATGAATTATTTTCATAGCAAACAATTTCAACACATTTTTTTTACAATTTATTCCATTTAGGCTCTCCTTCTCCAACCCGCTCATCTTTACTGACCTAAAGCAAGATGCAAAACAAAGTTTCAAACTTATTAACAAGGGTTGGTATTCGAAAAGAGAAGCATTACCTTTGTTTTCGAATTTTTTAGCAGAAAAGAATGTATTCTATAGAACCGAAAGAATTAGAAATCCCTCATTTACATCATTTATTGTTGGGAGCTGTGGGCCCAAGGCCTATTGCTTTTGCCTCTACAGTAGATGCTGAGGGAAATCCAAACTTATCTCCTTTTAGTTTCTTTAATGTATTTAGTGCTAACCCTCCAATCATGGTGTTTTCACCGGCAAGAAGTGGTAGAACAAATACAACAAAAGATACTTATGACAATGTAAAGGAGCACCCAGAATGTGTAATTAACATTGTGAATTACGACATCGTGGAACAAATGAGTTTAAGTTCTTCTCCTTATGCCAAAGGTGTAAACGAGTTTACGAAAAGTGGATTAACTCCTATTGCTTCTGACATCGTTAAACCTTTTAGAGTTAAGGAGAGTCCGGTACAATTCGAATGTAAGGTGAATGAAGTTATAGAATTGGGTGACGGCGGAGGAGCTGGTAACCTTGTGATTTGTGAAGTAGTTAAAATTCACATTCGTGAAGACCTACTTACAGAAAACAAGCGCATAGACCAAACTAAAATTGATTTAGTTGCACGTATGGGAGGTAACTGGTACTGTAGAGCCGATAAAAACTCTATGTTCGAGATCACAAAGCCAATTACAACGATAGGTATAGGATATGATAATTTACCTGCAGATATTTTAAATAGCGAAATATTAAGCGCGAATGATTTGGCCAAACTAGCGGGGGTTACCGAGTTACCAAACGAGACAGATGTGAACGAGCACAAGCTCATAGAATTATCTGATCTTTTCGTATCTTTAGAAGAAGACCAAGCAAAACTTGAACAAGAATTGCATAAATTGGCCAAACAACAATTACAAGAAAACAACATTGAAGATGCGTGGAAAACGCTTCTTTCATTTAATAATCAATAAAAGAGACAAAACATGTTTACACTAAGTGGTACTGTTAAAGTAAAAAATGACACGCAACAGATTTCAGAGAAGTTTAAGAAGAGAGAGTTTGTAGTGACGGACGCTTCTGGAAACTATCCACAAGATATATCATTCCAATTAACACAAGAAAGAGTTACTCAATTAGATGATGTAAACCAAGGAGACATGGTTAACGTTTCTTTCTTTATCAGAGGTAGAGAATGGACGAGTCCATCAGGTGAAGTGAAATACTTCAACTCTTTGGATGTATGGAAAGTTGAAAAAATGGGTGGTGGAGCTGCTGCTCCAAATGCAGAACCAGCTTCAGCTTCTAGCGCAGAAACATTTGTTGAAGAAGGAGACGATGATCTTCCATTCTAAGCAACATTAAAAGATATAAAAGGCAGCTTCGGTTGCCTTTTTTTTGTGCCCAACTTTCGTACATTCGTAGCAAAGCAAAAAGTATGAACCCAGAAAAAATTGAACGTAATTTCAAGAATTACTTCCCCAGCCCATTTAGTTTAGCCCTCCTTCTTACGCTGCTGACTTTTGTACTGGCTTATATTTTCATGGACAACTCAGCTGAGGAAAACAAATTACTGGCTTTAAGTAATTATTGGTACCAAGGTTTATGGGATAAAAGTGCCGGCGGTTTATATTTTGCTTTTCAAATGATGTTGATTTTAGTGTTAGGACATGCATTGGCGCTATCTCAACCCTTCAACAAACTGATTCAAAAACTGCTTTTACTTTGCACTAACCGCGTAAACGCCGTGGTGGTTTTAAGTAGTAGCACCATATTATTAGGCTATTTCAATTGGGGACTTGCCCTCATCTTTGGCGCCTTGTTTGCACGTAAAATTGGAGAATATTTTCAACAAAAAAAGCAAGCCATTAATTATGCTCTTTTAGGAGCTTGCGGTTATTTAGGACTATTGGTTTGGCACGGAGGCTTTTCCGGGAGTGCACCCACAAAAGTAATGGAAGGCGATTATTTAAGTGCCTTAGGATTTAACGGTCTCTCTATTCCTGTTGAGAGCACCTTGTTTAGCTCGTTAAATCTATTTGTATGTCTTTTACTTTTAATATTCATCCCCATGATTATGGGCTTTATTTCTAAAAGAAACTCGGGAAGTATTCCTCAACTCAATAAATCAAGGACTACCACTGAACCAAAATCAATTCAGAAACTGGGTATTGCTGAAAAATTCGAACACCGCGTTTGGATATCAAAAGCTTTAGGAATTTTGTTCTTAATTGTAGCTCTACAGCAAGCCCTCAGTTATTCTGGAAAAAGTTCATTGGGGTTCATACAACCCAATTATATCAACTTTTGCATGCTAGGCTTGGCCCTGCTCTTTCATCAAAACCTTAATTCATTTTTAAAGGCTATTGATGAAGCCATACGAGGAGCTTCTGGAATACTTATTCAGTTCCCTTTATACTTTGGAATATTGGGTATACTAAAAGGGAGCGGACTCATTTTTATGTTTACTGAATTCATCATTACTTTTGCCTCGGCAGAAACCCTTCCTTTTTTCACTTTTATTAGTGCAGGTATCGTCAACTTTTTTGTTCCTTCTGGCGGGGGACAATGGGCTATACAAGGACCTATCATCATAGAATCAGCGCAACAATTAAATGCAGATCTACCGAAAACGGTTATGGCTATGGCTTATGGAGATGAATTAACAAACATGTTACAACCCTTCTGGGCGCTTCCCTTGCTAGCTGTTACCAAACTTAAAGCGTATCAAATACTTCCTTTTACCTTTATTCTATTCTGTATTGCAACGGTGGTATTCCTTGCTGGACTTTTACTTTTTTAAAGCCCTTCCCTTCCATTCTTTTTTAAGAATTATAGACGCAAGAAACAGAAGCAATACATAGAATGGTAATCCTAAAAAGAAGATCGGTACAGCATAGATCTCTTTCTTTTTCATACCTTTTAGATATTCACGCACCAAGGCAATATCTATCATCGTTTTTAATCCGATGATAATCAATCCGGTAACTGAAAAAGGAAAGAGCAAAAGAAGGAAGTGCAAATTTACCAGGGTTAAAAACAGAATTGCACCATATTCCAACCAATTACTTTTACTTAACCATCGTAAACGCTGTTGCAAACACCCCTTTATCGTTCCAGGTAAATAGGTTTGAACACTCACGGTTTCTGAAGCACTCACTCCAATAGTTTTCTTTTTACTTTCAAATCCATTTAACAAAAAATAATCGTCTCCAGATAGATATTCCTTTCCCTTCGTTTCTTCGATTACTTCTAGATAACCCGATTTTTTATAAAGTAAATTGGCACCACTTGCAGTAAGCACTCTCCAGTTCCTTACTTTATAGCTCAAGGCATGAAAGAAAAGATAATCCCATTCAAAAAACTTTAATCCGCTAACATTACTTCTTAACGCAACGGGTAACACCCACATATCTTGTATTTCTAACTGACTCAGATTTTCAAAATAGTTCTTGTGGGGGATTATATCTGCATCCCACTGTAATATGAAATTGGTTTCGGCATGGTCAACACCTAAATGTATAGCCGCTTTTTTTCCGTATGAATCTGTTAAATGGTACAATCTAAAATTAAGTGGACTGTCAATTAATTCATCCTTTAATACCTGTACAGATTTATCTGTTGAATGATCATCAATAAAAATTATTTCAAAAGGGTGCGCCGATTGTTCGTGCAGTGCATGTATAATACGATCAATACAATGTGCTTCATTCCGAAAAGGAATTATGAGCGTAATATCTTGTAAATCCAAATGTTTTCCTGTTTCCTTATCCAAATCTCGTCTTGAGATTACCACCAAGTAAAAAGCAGCATAAAAGAAAATTATTAATAGAGATACACTAAGTAGTGGTAGAATCATATGCTTTTTGTTTAACCGTGTAATATGCGCCAAATACAGCAGGAACTCCTAAGTTCAATATCCATATTAGCAAAGAGGAAAAGACAATCCCTATAGAATTTTCTAATAGTGGTAGAAATAATATTAAAGCCAAACTTTCTCGAACAATGAGTCGGTTTAAAAACCAAGATGGAATCAATGTGAGGTAAAAATAATATACCATTGACCACAATAAAAAAGTATGGAACTCACCAACATTAAAACTCAATAGAAAACAGGTATACTGCATGCTAATAATAAAAGACCTGAAAAGACTTAAGCCTAAAAGTCTACCTCTATGCAAAGGGTTGACTTCTACACGGTACTCTCTTAACCATCTGATTTGTTGAATACGCAATTTGGGCATTGAAAAATAACTGATCAAAGCAATTGCGATACAGGCATATAGTAATGGTGAAGGTAGGTCCAGCGGAATAACATCCAGAAATAATAACCCTATTCCACCAAGTACAAGCGTCGAAACAAACTGAGACAAATTTGCATATAGGTTTAAACTAGTATAAGCTTCTTTATTTTGAAACCAACGTCTGGCACCTAAGAAGTTCCCTAAACGATTGGGTGTAATCACACCCATAAAAACACTGGCCAAAACCGCTTTAAAACTAAAATTCTCTTCCTCGTTTATCTGTGCTGCATTCCATTTAATTTTTTGCGCTTCTAACCACCAATTAATGGGCATAAGTACGATCCCAAGCATTAACAACCAGCTATTCTGTATACGAAGCGTTTTAAAATCGGTCCATTGAAAACCCGACAATTTATCATAGAAAATCCAAAGGAAAAGCAAGAACAAAGGAATTTGTAACAAGACTCTTATTTTCTTATTTAACTTTGGAATTCGCAAATCAATAGAATTTATGGTTGAAGATAAGATAATTCTCGGTATAGATCCAGGTACTTCAGTGATGGGGTATGGAATTATTCATGTTCAGAATAAACAACTTAAACTCATCACTTTTGGCGTAATTCACTTATCTAAAATTGACAATCATCCAGACAAATTGAAGAAGATTTTCGATCGCGTTGATGGAATAATCTCGGAGTACAAACCCGATGAGATGGCCATTGAAGCCCCCTTCTTCGGTAAGAATGTTCAGTCTATGTTAAAACTGGGGCGTGCACAAGGCGTGTGTATAGCAGCTTCATTGAAACAAAACGTCCCTTTTGAGGAATATACCCCTAAACGAATTAAACAAGCCATTACGGGAAGCGGAAACGCCTCAAAGGAGCAAGTGGCTGGTATGCTTCAACAACTTTTAAAAATAAAGGAGCTCCCCAAGTATTTGGATGCCACTGATGGGTTAGCAGCTGCTGTATGTCATTACTTCTCCAAAGGTGTTGGAGAACACAATAAATCTAAATCGAAAGACTGGGCATCCTTTATTAAGAATAATCCAAACAGAAAGGCATAAAAAAAGCTTCCATCAGGAAGCTTTAATTTTTTCGGCTATTGCCTTTAATTCCTCTTGGGAATAATTCAGTTTATCTTTACTAAAATTCATATCCTGCACAGAATTGATTGGAATCAAATGAATGTGCGCATGAGGTACTTCTAAGCCCACTACACTCACACCAATTCTGTTGCAATCAAATGCCTTATCCATTTTACGTGCAACTGACTTAGCAAATTGCATCATCCTTCCTAATAAATCATCTTCAATGTCAAAGATGTAATCTACCTCTTCTTTGGGTACTACAAGTACATGACCTTCCGATAAAGGTTGAATATCCAAGAAGGCTAAAAACTCATCGTTCTCCGCTACTTTGTGACTTGGAATTTCGTTATTGATGATTTTCGTAAAAATAGAGGCCATTATCTTTCGATGTTTATGATTTCAAATTGAACGATTCCGTTTGGTGTTTGCACGTCTGCGATATCACCTTTTGCCTTCCCTAACAAACCTTTTCCAATCGGTGAATCAACTGAAATCTTCTTCGCTTTTAAATCTGCTTCATTTTCTGCCACTAAAGTGTAGGCTACTTCCATACCATTCTTTACATTCTTAATGGTCACTTTAGATAAAATGAAAACTTTGTTATTGTCCATTTTAGAATCATCAATGATACGAGCATTCGCTATCACATTTTCTAACTTAGAAATTTTCATTTCTAAAATACCTTGAGCCTCTTTTGCTGCATCGTATTCTGCGTTCTCCGACAAATCTCCTTTATCTCTCGCCTCTGCAATTTGTTTAGAAATAGAGGGACGTTGAACTGTTTTCATTTCGTGCAATTCATCCTTCAATTTCTTAAGACCTTCTTCTGTATAATAACTTATTTGTGACATGATTCTTTGATAATTTAAAACAAAAAACAAGAGAGCCCAAGGGACCCTCCTGTTCTAACAAATATAATGAAATATTTTATTTTAAGCTAAGTGTAATACCGAAGCTATTGATTCCTCCAAATACTGGAGACATTCTGTAACAGTACTCAATACCGATTGGTGCTTTACTTTCTCCAACTAAAGCATCTACTGAGAATCCTGCAGTTAATCCAGATAAAGCATTCGTTCTGTTATCCACAGAGAAAATATCTTTTTCTAATACATAACCAGCTCTAACATTAAATGCAGCTTTTTCAGTTGCCATACCGTAATCTAAACCGAAACGGTATTGGTCATTACTGAAAGAGTTCGCAGTAAACGAACCTGCAGCAGTCAATTTATTTGTTTCAGAGAATAAGAAATCATAAGATACTCCCATCACCAATTGAGATGGCATTTCAAAGTCATTCGCTCTTTGCTCTAAAGTTGCAGAACCACCAGTTGTTTGGTAGGTAATTGGTGTAGCTAAACCATCACCGTCAAATTGCATTGTTGGACCTACATTTTTCAAAGAGATACCAAATTTAACGTGATCTTGCTCACCTGTTACGTAACGGATACCTGCGTCAAAAGCAACACCTGATGCAGACATATTCGCTACACTTTCAGTTAATACTTTTAAGTTAAACCCACCGTAAATAGAGTTAGAGAATTCTCTAGCATATCCAACATTAACAATGTTTTGACGAGGTGTAAAAACAGCTCCTGTTGGTTCTGGTAAATCTACCGTAGTTTGGTAAACCTCACCGAAACCAAATGCCTGAATAGCTACAGAAATAACATC
>NZ_JBVCPV010000141.1:0-8029 GCF_057456495.1 Lishizhenia sp.
TCATAATATGGATTTAATCTTCTAATGCATTTTCTTTCATCCAACTCCATTCTTGTATAGAACGGTAAGGATATTTGGCTTTTACTACGCCATTTTCTATCACCATTAAGGTAGGATTTGCTCTACCTACAGCTTTCAATATTTTCTCGTCGTTCATGAAAGTAGGAACAATGATTCCCGTTTCTTCTCTGAACTTTTGAATATCTTCTGTTGTTGTTACTGCTGCCATAACCACCGGTACTCCGTCAGCTTGAGCATCTGCAACTACACGCTTAATGCGGTCTATACGTTTCTGACTCAACGCCACATTCGGCAAGTTCTTGCTCACCAACAAAATCATACGTGGAGAAGTCAAAATCAATTCTTGTACACTTACCTCTGGGAAGTAAGGATCCAAGCCCATAACAGTATCTCCAATAACGTACATCGTGCTATCGTAGGCTTCTGGACTATACTCCTTTAAAGGAACATAGTATCCACCACCACTCTCGCGTTCTTGTACAAAGACTTGAGCCGTTTGGTGTGCTTCTAACATCTCTTTCACATAAGGCATATTCCTTTCTACCTCCGTCAAATCTGCAACATTTAAATTCGGGTTGAATTCTGATGAAACGATAGAAGGTAATTTTGTAGGAACAATTGTTTTGGTTTCGCTACTCACAAACTCCCATTTGTCTTTGTTCTCTGGCTTCCAAATATCAGATGCACTGAATTCAGCAGAAGTAAAGTCTTTCAATTCTCCTGTTTGCAAATTCTTATACGTTAAGAAAGTTTCGAAAACACCTTCTCTACCATCGTTCATTTTTTCATTCAAATCACTACCTGCTGCGTATGGTCTATAATCTTTCACGGGCATATACGCCAATACATAGGTCACAAACAACGCACTGATAAAGATCACCCATAACGAGGCCACCCAGTAGTTTCCTACCCACTTGTTGTTCGAACGCTTCACCCATAAGGCACCTAAAATGGTGATCAAAGCAAAGAAAATTGGGAAATACCAACCGAACACATAACTAAAGAAGATACTCACGATCATAGATGCAGGTATCATCAACAAGTTTTGGTTACGGGTATTGGGCGCAGATCTAAACGATGCAATAAAAATGAATATAGAGAAATACAAGAAAATTAAATCTTTCCAGAAGGATTCTTGAGGCGTCAACGATCTACCCACACTTCCTTTCAAGGCATCTCCAAAACATCCACAATCGCTTACACACTGTGTAGATTTGTATTCACCTATCTTCACATAACTGTTTGTCGTCTCTAGCACGCGCACCATGGTATCGCTTTCGGCCATTTGTATCTTTTGCTGTGCAGTGCTTGAATTTACCTCATACCTATCTACATCCATGAAGTAGGCATTCGGGTCACATTCTTTGGTATGCCATGTCAACAGCGTGAAAAAGAACATCATTCCCAACGTAAGGAAAGATGCCAATTTGAGTTTTCCTCCTATGATGAGCAATACGCCTAAAACGATTTCTAGTATACAGATGATTACACTCAAAGGAAGGGCGTAATCGATAAAGAATTCTAAACTAAATTCGGGTGCATTGAAAAGCTCTTTTACACGAAAGGCAAGTGCCCCATCTTCAAAATACTCTTCTAATTTGTAGGCAAAACCGAGTGGATCATTGGCTTTAATGAGTCCTGAAACGATGAATAAACCACCCGATATAGCTCTAAAAACATAAGAGCTGAGCTGCAATCCTTTCAATGCAATGAACCCTGCCATCCCTATAAAGAACAGAACGCTCCCTATGGTTTTGTAAAGCATGGCATTGGCTTCAAAATTATCGTGGTAACCGATCACCAAAAAGGTTAATCCAGTTAGGTTTAGTAAGATAGCTATAAGGTTTAAAGGTAGCGAACGTCCGTGAATTTTATCTACTGTTCTCATATCTTACGATTAGTTTTCTTCGTTTAAGTGAATAAGTGAAAATACGGCATAGTTTAGCATATCGTAGTAGTTTGCATCTATCCCTTCACTCGCTATGGTTTTTCCAGCGTTGTTTTCTATTTGTTTTACGCGAAGTATCTTGGCCAAAATCAAATCTGTTAAAGAGCTCACACGCAAATCTCTCCAGGCTTCCCCGTAATCGTGGTTCTTCTTTTCCATTAACTCTTTGGCTTTTTTGATGTAGGCATCGTACAACTGTATAGCTTCCATCTGGGTCAATTCCATCTCCAAATTATCGTCTTGCTCCAATTGTATCAAAGCCATTACACAATAGTTGACTATGGCTACGAATTCATCGTAAATTCCCTCGCCTACTTTGCTTTCTCCATTGATTTGAAGTGTGCGTATTCTTTGTGCCTTGATAAACAATTGATCGGTCAACGAACTCGAGCGAAAAACTCTCCATGATGTACCGTAATCTTTGGTTTTCTTTTCAAAAATTTCCCTGCAAATGGAAATCACTTTTGTATATTGCTCCGTTGTTTTAGACATCCTTAAATATTTCTTCAAAAAAATAGACGTGAAAGATAAGAATAATAAAATTTCTAGCCTACTCCATAACGGTGACAAGGTACTCGATTTGAGTACTCCACGGGTAATGGGTATACTTAATTTGACCCAAGACTCTTTCTATGAACCTAGTAGAAATCAATCGACTAAAGAGTTATTAACAACTGTGGAGAAAATGTTGCAGGATGGCGCAGATATTTTGGACTTGGGTGCTTACTCTACACGTCCGGGAGCCATAGAAGTTCCTCTTGAAGCTGAAGCCCAGCGCGTGCAAGAAGCAGTGACGGCTATTCGCAAGAATTTTGGAGAAGTATGGATTTCGGTAGACACCTTTAGAAGTGAAGTAGCCCAACGCGGAATAGACCAAGGTGCAGACATCATCAATGATGTTTCTGGAGGAACTTTGGATGAACACATGTTTGCTACCGTTGCCAAAAACCAAGTGCCTTATATACTCATGCACATGCGCGGTACGCCGCAAACCATGCAGAGTTTATGTAACTACGACAATTTGGTAGAAGACATCTACGAGGATTTGATGCAAAAAGTAAGAAAATTGAATGCACTCCAACACAACAACATCATACTCGACCTCGGTTATGGTTTTGCCAAAACTTTGGACCAGAACTACGAATTGTTGGCACATCAAAACAAGTTCACCACCATGGGCTACCCCATTTTAACAGGGATTTCTAGAAAGTCTATGATTTACAAAGCGCTTGATATCACTGCCGCTGAAAGTTTGAGCGCGACTACCGCCTTAAACATGTTTGCCCTCAACAAAGGTGCTAACATCTTGCGCGTACACGATGTGAAAGAAGCCAAACAAGTGGTTGAATTAAACAAACGCTTACACCAATAGACAACATTATGCACAAAGTAATCTTCGCTTGGAGTGGCGGTAAAGACTCGAGTTATGCCCTTTGGCAAACTTTGCAAGATCCTAATTTTGAAGTGGTGGCTTTGATGACCACCTATAACATAGATTTACAACGTGTTTCCATGCACGGCACGCACATAGACTTAACGCGCCAACAAGCACAAAGCATAGGCTTGCCCCTCATAGAAATGACCGTGAGCGAAAGCACCAACACGCACTACGAAGAGCAAATGCGCAAGGTACTGGAAGAATACAAAGGAAAACACCAAATAGCTGGTGTAGTTTTCGGCGACATCTTCTTAGAAGATTTGAGAACCTACAGAGAAAACAACCTGGCCCAAGTAAACCTCAAAGGCTTCTTCCCTTTGTGGAAAAAAGACACGCACAAACTCTCCAAAGCCTTCATAGATGCAGGTTTTAAAACAAGAATTTGTTGCGTAAGTGATGCTTACTTAAACGAAACGCATGTCGGCCAAGACTACGACCACAACTTCCTCTCTTCCCTCCCTTCAGAAGTAGACCCTTGCGGCGAAAACGGCGAATTCCACAGCTTTTGTTACGATGGTCCCATTTTTTCAGCACCTATACACATTGAAAATGGTGAGAAAGTATATAAGGAACTGGAAGCGAAGTATGTTACGAAGGAGAGTAAAGTACGAGGCTTCCATTATGTTGAATTGAGGCAAAAGTGAATAGGCAAAGGCTGTTTGGAGTAAGGAGTATTTAAAAGGTTTATTTACTGCCAAGGTTATCGAGCGGAGTCGAGGTATCGAGCCGAGCGACACTTGAAGCAATGAAAAAGAGAAAGCAATTGTTCTGACGATACATCTTAATCACCTTCTCTCGCTTTTATTTCAAATGATAGGTATACCCAACTTGTAGTGCAACACTGTAAAAGGACGTTGTTTTGTGGGGGAATTGCCAAAAGATTTTTGGACGTAACCAAATCAGGTGCTTTGCGGCACTTTTTCGGGTAAGATCATATCCAATACCCAGGGTGATTGAAGGCATAACATCCGTTGAAGCATACCTTGAAGCTTCTTCCAATTCTCCTGCATCGTTAATGCTGAATACTTCATCTGAAGCTACAAAAGTACTCATCCAACCAACACCTATACTCTCTTCCAAAAACAATCCTGAAGCATAATACCTTCTAAAACCCAAATTGACGTCGGCAAATACTCCGGTGTTATACCTTTTATGATGGTAAAATCCAACATCTAAACGCAGAGGAAGTGAGGCTTGCGCTGTAAACATTTTTTCTAGTCCGTATTCCAAAACCAAACCAGGATAAGTAACTGTGTTTCCAAAGTACCCTACTCCCACGTTTTGTTGAA
Source organism: Lishizhenia sp. (assembly GCF_057456495.1). NCBI lineage: Bacteria > Pseudomonadati > Bacteroidota > Flavobacteriia > Flavobacteriales > Crocinitomicaceae > Lishizhenia > Lishizhenia sp. The sequence goes on from NZ_JBVCPV010000141.1 coordinate 4,697, forward strand.
CTTGTGCTTGAGCCTGCGCTAAAAACATCACGCAAAGTGTTAAACTATATACTATTCTTTTCATGCTGCTTAGTTTTTATAGGTTTCAATGAAATCACTTACTTCTTGGTAAAATATTTCGGGCTGATCATGTTGTGGTCCATGACAACACTCAGGTATTTTAACGACTTCTTTATCAGCTGCAGGTGTTCCCAAATGATCGTAAACATAGTCTGCCACTCCCACCGGAACGATGCCATCATCGGCTCCCCAGAGTATCAAAGATGGAATGCTAATGTTTTCTAACTCCGGTGTGTAATTCAGCTTGTCCCATTTTTGCATGGTTTCCTTATCGTAAAAGGCATCCGTATAGAAGGAAAATGAAAACATAGATTTAAAAATCAACTCGATGTAAGGCGTAGGGTTATCGGCTTGCACCTCTTCCCAGTTATAGGCATCACCCCCTAGGTTCGACACATAGATATAAGGGAGTCCCTCTGAATAATTTCCCGGATTTGGATGCTCATCGTACCAGTCCACTATATGTTGCCAAAACGCTACATCTGCATTTTCCTCCTCCAATTTAGCCGGAACTCTATCCAGTATGTATTCCTTCATTAATTGCGACTCCAAATCTCCATAAATAGATCCATCCAAATCTATCCAACCTTTGAAATTAGCTGCATGATTATCTCTTCCTAAATACCCCGCGGCTAACTGTCCGCCCCAGCTATGCCCCAGCATAAACAATTTCTTATTGGGGTATTTTTGCTGTAAAAGTTTGACCACCATTTCTGTATCCTCTATATACTGCTCGGGCGTGTGCTTGGCTTTATCGTAGTAACCTTGCGACATCCCACTGTACCTTTGATCCCAATGGGCAACGGCATAATCGTCTTCCAAATATTTAAAGCCCTTGGCAATGGTTTGTTCCATCCCAGAATCGCCTGGACCGCCGTGTACGGTAATCAGCAACACGTCCGATTCCATATTACCTTTGATCCAAACCGGCAACTTGGCTCCTTTATGGTCCAAATAATAGAAGTCTCCTTCGTTTAAAAATTCGGCCTTATTACACCCTGTAAAGAGAAAAACGACCGTGAACAATGTTAATGTAATGATAGCTTTCATGTCTACAGGTTTTTAAAAGTGAATACATAAGCGAGTTGGACAGAACTGTAGGGCAAATGCAAGGGTCTAAATCCTAAATTCCAATACACGTCTGTTTTTAAGCAAATCAAATGCGATTGCTCAGAGGCATGGGTTAAATCATAACCCACTACTACTCCCGTAGAAGGTTTAAATCCCCAATTAGCTCCTGGTGCATACCTGTATCCCCATTGGTATTTATCAAAGTACCAGATATCATCGGTGTGGTAAAAATTGGCCATGGCCCCCACGCCTATATATTGTTCTAAGAAAATTCCAGAAGCAAAATATTTACGAAAGCCTTTGTGCAATTCTATGGAAAGTGAATTCTTTTCTCCTCCGTATACATATCCTGTTTCTAACTTCAAGGGTAACGAAAAATCAGGGGTAAAGAACTTTTCATATTCCATTTTCAAAGCAAATCCGGGTGACCGATAACTATCGTAGATCACCGCACCGCCCAGGTTAAGGTTTTGTTGTGCAACACCCCCCAAAGCTGAAAGGGTAAAGAATGCAAAGAGTAAGTAATGTTTCATAATTGTACGATGTTGGGTACACCTAAGACAGCAGAAACTTACCTTACCCCCATCCCAAGCGTAGATTATTTTTTTGAAGCTTCCTACAATTTACGAAAAGTCAACTTGCCCCGCACATTTTTACGCACATCTATTTCAACCATATAATTATTTTATTAGTTTTAGCTCACCTTCCCGCCACTTAGGGGACTTTTCCCCTTTTTGACACCACCGATGATCAATTCCTAAGGTTTTAGCATTGAAAAAGGTATTTTCGGGAGGAAGTTGTGTTTTATTGGCTCTTTTGGGTGGGTAAATGCAATAGAGAGATAAGGAAAATAAACGCAATTGTGGATATACGATTGTTGTACGCAAGCTAAAAAACCAACATCATTGAAAAAACAAATTGAAAATAAAGTATATGACTTCTTTGTGAATTCAAGTGATTTCAATGGAATGCCTTTAAGACAAGTAAGCGAAGAATTAAGAATTGAATATGAAAATTCTATTGACATTATAAAAGCTCTCGTCTCTGAAGAAAGGATAACAATACAATCTAGTACAAATCCTCACATAATTTGCTCACGGCTTTACCCAATTGATATTCAATTAAAAATTCTTGAAGATGCTAAATCTTGGGAGGTTACAGTTGAGAAAATCGGTGAGATTTCTTTTGTATCAGAAAATACGGAGTTTCCTATCTGTTTATATCCGACAGAAAATCTTCTAAAATCTAAAAGGGATTTAACGGAATTTGGAAATGCAGTTTATACTAAAGAATTAGCTTTTGCTCAACCACAGTTAAAACCAATTTTCTTTGAAATAGAAGTTTTAGAAAGATACGCTAACGACCCACGATTTGACTTTCATTTCAAAGATTATTCTGGTAGAATTTCGTGTAAATATGATGACAATGACAAACCCTATCTCAGAAAAGAAGACGAAGTTTTTCTAAAAACTTTTGGTTTGGGGTTTGATGAAAATAATAAGAGAGTTGCTGTGGTATATTTAAGATATTTATGCGACTTAACACCTGAGCACCAAGTTTATTGGAAAAGTCGAGAAAAAGGAGGGAATTGTAAAATGCTTGAAGAATATCATCAAAATACAATTCAAGGCAATTGGACTTCTTCCTATTCAATATTTAGTGGTTTAATTGGAGAATTAAGCTGCTTAAATAAAATCTCAGAAACGATTTTCTCAAAATCACTATTTAGAAAGAACTTTAATGACGAAAAAAGACCAAAAGAGTTCACCTTCTTTTTCACACCTACATTAAAAAACTATAATGATTTTGTCCATTTACTTGATAAAATGCTATCAGAAAATATAAACAAGGATTTTTTTAAAGGTAAAATGGAGCTATATGACATAGTAGAAATCGAAGATGGATTAGTAGAAAGAAGATCAAAAGGAACTATAAGACTTTTGGAAGAATGGCTCTTAGGTATTTTTAAAACAGAAAAGGAAAATGAGCTAAAAGACATATTTAAGCCACTTAAAAAAGTAAGGAGAGAAAGACAAAATCCAGCTCATAAGATAAGTGAAAATGAATATGATGATAAATTTACAGAGCTTCAGAAAAAACTTGTAAGTGACGCTTATGATTCAATCAGAGCTTTGAGATTTATTTTTCAACAACATCCAAAAGCGAAAGATTTTGAAGTACCTGATTGGTTAGAGAATGGAA
>NZ_JBVCPV010000142.1:0-8005 GCF_057456495.1 Lishizhenia sp.
ACGTGGAAGAAGGTAACTTGCCTTCTACCATTAAATACAAATTTACGGGTCAGCAAGACGAACAGGCGAAGGAGATGGCTTTCTTAAGTAAAGCGCTTTTAATCGCAGTATTCTTAATCTTATTGATCATTGTAACACAGTTTAACTCATTCTCTACACCGGCCATTATTTTATTTGCCGTAGTATTATCTCTTATTGGGGTGTTCTTAGGTTTAATTATTAGTGGAATGGACTTCGTAATTATTATGACCATGATTGGTATCATTGCGTTGGCTGGGGTTGTGGTGAATAATGCTATTGTATTGATAGATTACACCAATTTATTGAGGTCGCAAAGACGTGATGAGCTTGGTTTAACGGAGAACGAACAGTTGCCTTACAGCGAAATTGTTAAAGCAACCGTACGTGGAGGTGAGACGAGGTTAAGACCTGTATTGTTAACGGCAATCACAACCATTCTTGGTTTAATTCCATTGGCGATAGGTTTGAATATTGATTTCGTTGGTTTGATTACAAAATACGATGCAAACATTTTCATAGGTGGAGATAACAATATATTCTTCTCGCCTATGAGTTGGACAATCATCTACGGTTTAACCTTCGCAACTTTCCTAACATTGATTATTGTACCCGCAATGTATTTGGTGTTCTACCGATTTAAATTGTGGATTTACAAAATTTTCAAATGGAAGATGAGAAGTAATATTTAACCTTGTATAGGGCATAATGTAAGGCCTCTGCCTTTGGGTAGGGGCTTTTTTATGCGAATAATTTATGTACACATACGAAAAATTTTTAATAAGAAAAGTTCATATATCGTTTAACTATCCTTTCTGATATTTCATTAAGTTTGAGAGAACCAAAAACAATAACTATTATGAAAAAAGTATTTATGCTTGCTGCGGTTGCGCTAATAGCTTTCGCTTGTACAAAAGAACAAAGAGCCGTAAATAAGTTAGAAGGAACTTGGATACTAGATAAAATTGAAGAAAGTGATGGATCTGTAACCGTAACAGATGAGGATCCTAATGGTGAAGTTACTTTCAATAAATGTAAATTAGCTGATGAGGAATTTTGCTCTTATTCTTCTTCTATTTCGTATGAAGCTTTCGGAAACACCTATGAGTTTTCTGAAACTGGAGAATACAGAGTTCAGGATGAAGAAATTCAATTTAGAGACGATTCAGAAGATACTTCTTACGATGTACTTAAAATTGAAACACTTAAAAGTAAAGAATTAGTTGTTCGTCAAGACGACGAGGATGGCTATACGAAGCTATATTACTCAAAGTAAGTAGTGCATATACAGTAGATGAAGTGCTCCGAGAAATCGGGGCACTTTTTTTTGTTTTAATTTTTAGCTTAAGCATTTAATTTTAAATTTGTTACGTTGCTAAAACTAGAAAATGAAACTTATTAAACTCATTGCGCTCGCATTTGCTTGCGGAGCCTCCATTGCTATGACCTATGGTCAATCTATAGATTGGAGATCCTATAATTCTCAAGCCCACCAAAACTTTTTTGATCTACAAGAAGCTTTCGAAGATGAATTCGGTGGTCAACCTTATGTTTCTGGAAAAGGAATAAAACAATTCCGAAGATGGGAATATTATTGGGAGAGTAGAGTCAATTCAGATGGAACTTTTCCTAGTCCTGGACATGTACTCAATGAAATGCTCATGTACAATGCAGCGCACCCACAGGCAAAATCATATGTTGCGGGAAGTGGAACTTGGAGTTTGGTAGGACCAAAATCTTTACCCACTAATTTGACAGGTCAGTTGAATGGAAACGGAAGACTTTCTGCGATTGCCTTTCACCCAACGGATACGAACATTATCTACGTGGGGGCACCGGCTGGAGGTTTATGGAAAACAACAGATCACGGTGCAACGTGGACAGAATATTCAGCGGGTTTGACGCGTTTAGGAGTATCAAGTATTGTTATTCACCCTACCCAACCAGATACAATCTACATAGGTACGGGAGATAGAGATGGAGGAGATGCTCCAGGTTACGGGGTCTGGCGTTCAACAGACGGTGGTGCAACGTGGGCAGCACATAATTCAGGGATGGGGAATATTACCATTAATGAGCTGATTATGAATCCGAACAATGCGGATAGTATGTATGCTGCAGCTTCTAATCAAAAAATTTATAGAACGATTGATGGTGGGGCGACTTGGTCTTCTTCTGCCAGTTTAGGGATGAACCCGAAGGATATTGCACTTCATCCAACAAACCCAAATATCGTTTACGCTTCAGGTTCGGAATTGCACAAATCAACCAATGGTGGAGCAAACTTTACTCAAATTTCAAGTGGTGTACCCTCTAATCCTTCTCGAATGGCTTTAGCAGTATCTCCAGATGAACCGAATTGGGTATATCTATTGGCAGGAGACGGGAATGGTTTAGTAGGAATTTATCGTTCAACGAACTCAGGGATTTCATTTTCAGCGCGTAGTACCACACCAAATATCTTAGGTTATCAAACAGATGGTTCAGGAAATGCATCACAGGCATGGTATGATTTAGTTCTTGTAGCAAACCCTTTGGATGCAGACGAAATATACGCAGGAGGTATCAATATTTGGAAATCTACGGATGGCGGAATGAATTTGAGTTGTGCTTCTTATTGGGTAGGAACCCAAGGGAGTATTGATGGTGTTCATGCCGATCAACACGTGCTAGAATTTTCACCACATAATAACATACTCTACAATGGTAATGATGGTGGAATATATTATACGATGGATGATGGTACAAACTGGACAGATATTTCAAGTGGTTTAGCGATTGCCCAAATTTACAAGATAGGTGTATCTCAACAAACGAAGGATTTGGTGATTACCGGTTTCCAAGATAATGGAACGGGCTATACAACAGCGGCGAATGATTTTTATACTGTAATTGGAGGTGATGGTATGGAGTGCGTTATAGATCCAACCGATGACAATTACATGTATGGTGCTTTGTATTATGGTGACATAAGAAGGTCATCCAATGGAGGTAATAATTTCTCAGGAATTACCAGTTCAATTTCAGAATCTGGAGCTTGGGTTACTCCCTATAAGCTAGACCCAAATAACTCAAATACCATGTTAGTGGGGATGGAGAATGTTTGGAGAAGTACAGATGTGAAGGCTACAGCGACATTTACACAAATAACAACGTTTTCAGGTTCTCAGAAAATAAGAGATATTGCTATTGCACCTTCGAATAGTGATGTAGTTTATGTTTCAAGAAGAGATAATAAACTGTGGAAATCAACGAATGCAACTACAGCTACACCAACATGGGTGGATTTAGGAGCTAATTTACCTGTGAGTAATGAACCAAGTGATATTGAAATAGATCCAACCAATCCGAATCACTTATTTATTGCACTAAACAACAATATTTATGAATCGAATAATGGAGGTTCCTCTTGGGTAGATATCTCAGGAACCTTACCGAACATAGCTTTAAATACTATAGTTATTGATCATGAAAGTTCTGTGAATGCTATGTATGTGGGTATGGATGTAGGTGTATATTACATCGATGATAATTTAACGGATTGGGTTTCTTATCAGACAAATTTACCGAATTGTGAAGTTTTCGAATTAGAAATTCAATACGATAACGTGAGTTGTGGAGGTCAACTTTTGGCGGCTACTTATGGACAAGGGTTGTGGAGGAGTGATTTAAAAGATCCAGGGGGATTGGCTCCTGTGGCTTGTTTTACCTCAACATCAGAATCAGCATGTGAAGGTAGTGTGGTGAGTTTTACTGACCTTTCTAATTTCACACCTAACAGTTGGTCTTGGAATATTACACCCTCTACTTTTCAATATGTCAATAGTACGAGTGCTACCTCTCAAAACCCTGAAGTTATCTTTGACGCAGGAACTTATACAGTTGCACTAACGGTAACGAATGCACAAGGAAGTGATGTAGAAACAAAAACGGCTTACATTACTGTAGGTCAGGCAGATTACCCTTGTGATTACAATGAAAATTTTGAAGCGGAAACCACATGTTCTACCTCTAATAATTGTGGAGCAACGGTTTGTGGTTTATCTTCTAATTGGATAAACCTAGCTAATGGAACCGAAGATGATATAGATTGGAGAGTTGATACTGGAGGTACACCTTCTACTGGGACAGGACCAAGTGTTGATAACACCTTAGGAACAGCAGCGGGTAAATATGTTTATTTAGAGGCATCGAATGGTTGTTTTCAGAACACTGCGACCTTAGCGTCGAACTGTATTAAACTTACACAAGCCTATAACTTTAGTTTTGCCTACCACATGTATGGTGGTCATATGGGGCAAATTCACGTAGATCTTTTCTATAACAATGAGTGGCACGAAGATTATGTACCGGTGCTTTCTGGAAACCAAGGAGACCAATGGTTCACGCAAAACGTAGATTTATCAGCACACCAAGGTGAAACCGTAAAGTTGAGAATAAGAGGTGTTACAGGTTGGGATTTTGAATCAGATATCGCCATAGATGATATTCGCTTTACACCAGTAGCTGGTTCTCCAATTCCTGCTTCAACTTGTGCCAACTACACCTCTCCAAGTGGAAACTACGTTTGGAACTCTACTGGTATTTATACAGATACGCTCACAGGAGCTGGAGGGTGTGATAGTATTGTAGCTATAGATCTTACCGTTTTGGGGGCAGATAATACAACAGAAAATATTACAACGTGTAGCGCATATACTTGGCCAGCTAATGGACAAACTTATGCCTCAGCTGGGAACTATACAACAACCTTAAGTAATGTGAATGGTTGTGATAGTGTGGTTACGTTAAACCTAAGTTTTAGTAACGCAGCTTCAAGTACTCAAAATGTGAATACTTGTGGGGCTTATACTTGGGCGTTGAACGGACAAACGTATAATGCCAGTGGTACTTATTCGGAAACTGTATTAAGTACTGCAGGGTGTGACTCAACTGTTACCTTAAACTTAAACATTGGTCAACCCAATTCATCAACCCAACAGGTTACGCAGTGTGATGCTTATATCTGGCCTGTTGATGGGAATACCTACAACACATCAGGGAATTACACAGCAGTGATAGCCAATGCCTTAGGATGTGATAGTACGATTACTTTACAGTTGACGATAAACAATGCCGTTGCGACCACACAAACTGAAATGGCTTGTGGTTCTTATGTTTGGCCAGCAAATAATCAGTCGTATACCAGTTCTGGAATCTATACAGAAACACTGCAAACCATCAATGGTTGTGATTCTTTGGTTACGCTAGATTTACAAGTGAATCCATCGTATAATTTTACAGAAACGGTTAACTACTGCGGTGATTATCTGTGGATAGAAGATGGAAATACCTACAGCTCAACAGGAGTATATACAACTACTTATACCTCGGTGTTTGGTTGTGATTCTGTGAGAACTTTAGATTTATTTATTGAAGATGTTGAAGCAGTTGTAAATGAAGTTGACCCAATTACTCTGGCAACATTTGCAGGTGGTAATTTACAAAATCAATGGGTGGACTGTAATAATAATTATGCGCCAATTCCAGGTGAAACAGGGTCTACTTTTGTAGCAACGGCCAATGGTAGTTATGCCTTAATTGCAACGGGGCAAAATTGTTCAGATACTTCTGAGTGTTTCGTGATAGATAAGGTGGGGTTAGATAAAGCAGATGCTTTTGAATTCAATATTTACCCAAATCCAGTGAGCGATAAATTGTTTATTACCGTTCCAACGGAGCAAGGTCCGGTAACTGCGCGCTTGTTCGATGCTAAAGGGGCACTAGTAGAAAGTTTCAACTTTGAGAACGGACAAAAAATAGAAATGCTCTTCCCATATGCAAAAGGAGTATACACCTTAGAATTGCAAGTAGATGGAAAAGTAGTTTCAGAGAAAATAATTAAGCAGTAAGAAGTTTTGGTTGTCTTTCGATTTACTTAAATAAATGATCGAAACTACACCGTAACTTCTGGTTAAATACTTCGGCTGCAAAGCCAGAGAATATATAGCGCTACATCAGGCTTCTTGCTTATGTGGCGCTTTTTTGTTTCAATCCCTACAGCAGGGTGATGCTTTTGTTGCTGGTAGAAAGGAAGTCTATACAAAAAGGGAGATCAAATTGTGACCTCCCTCATACACTAGTGTACTAACACTTTGATTTTATTTCTTGGCAAGCTCGTGTTTCAAACCTTCCCATTCAACGAGGTGCATTTTAATGCTACCTACTGCTATTTTCGCTTTTACTAATACAGGTATTCTGTTTCCATCATTGGTTACCCAAAACTCAACATCTTCCTCGTTTTTAAAGTAACGTCCTTCTTGGACTACAGGTACGAACTTCATGCATTCAAATTCGCCCTTTCTTATTTTAACGTTTTCTATTCCTTTATATTTCATTTTAAGTGGCCAAAGTTCACCGTCCATAAAACAATCGAAGGTGGTAACTTGATCTACTTTCATGTTTTTAAAATCTAAAGTCCTCGCGTGATAAAAGGCGGAGATCATATCCTGAACACCTAAAGGTACTTTTACCGTTTCTTCTCCTGTGTTTACGGTTTGTTTGTCTTGTCTAAAGGTGTAATTCTGTTTGATTTCATGTCCCCCCTCATAAACATCTCTAATAAACTCCCATGGAAAAGCACCCTCTTGGTCCATGTAACTTTGGTAAACATCTTCTACTTTGTAAAAAGCATTAAATGCTCCCAAAGACCTTCCTTCACCTTTCATGTGGTAGAGTTTTCTTCCCGTTGGAGATTTTTTTGAGGTTTCATTCACCGTCAAGATGGCTTCACCTGCATCAACAAAACCGTAACTTACTCTATATCTTAATCGTTCTCCTGCTTCAAAACTTTTGCTCTTTGCTGTAGGGTATTTAACGGCAGTCGCACTTACCAACCCCAAGCCTAAACTCAAAACGATAGCTGCACCAAATGTCCATTTCATATTTTCAAGTTTTTATATTCACAGAGTATAACGCAAAATCTTTGCCATTATTAATTCAAAGTTTAAAGATTAAAATTCAAAAAGACTATTTGGTCACGAGATATAACGGCTTTTAACCAATGAAATCTCAAAGCTTTATCACAAAGCACAAAGAGCGTGTATTTTCTTTATCTTCTCTAATTACTAGACCTTAGATCAATGTTTAAATCTTTAATACAACATTAGAATTTTTCAAATTTTCGCTGCACACCAAGCTTAAATCAGTTAAATACCTCAAATTTTAACTTTTCAAACATTCGAACCATCAAACCGATAGGCTCCTTTTCACAACTATGTATTATTTTTGTAGCCTTAAAAGCTAGAAAAGTGGAATTAGAGAGACTGGACAAAATTTTGATCAACAGAGGATTGGTAAGTACACGTGTAAGAGCGGAAGAGTTAATCAAAGAAACAGGGGTTCTTGTGGAAGGAAAATTACTCACCAAGCCAGGGAAGAAATTTCCAGTTGACGTAAAAATAGAATTGTTAGGTCAGGAATTACAATACGTCTCTCGTGGTGCACTTAAGCTAGAAAAAGCATTAGATCTTTGGGGAATTGACCCTACTGGAAAAACAGTGATGGACATCGGTGCTTGTACGGGTGGATTTACAGAATTGGTACTGGAAAGAGGTGCTAACAAAGTATTTGCTGTTGATGTGGGTCGAGACCAGTTGGCACAGAAACTCAAAGAAGATGAGCGCGTAATAAACCTTGAGAAGACACACGTTAGAGAGCTCAATAATAAATTGATTACCGAAATGACGCAGCTATGTGTTGTGGATGTATCTTTTATCTCTTTAGAAAAAGTTCTGCCCTTTATTCACGCGTTTATGGAACCAGATTCAGATCTTGTTTTGTTGGTAAAACCTCAGTTTGAAGTAGGAAAAGAGAATATTTCTAAAGGGGGTATTGTGAAAGATGTAAAGCTATATCCAGGGGTCATTGAAAAAGTGCAGAAATTGGCTGTGTTAAGTAATTTTATTTACCAAGATCATACAGAGAGTCCTATCCTAGGAGGGAATGG
>NZ_JBVCPV010000143.1:0-7983 GCF_057456495.1 Lishizhenia sp.
GTGTCATAGTGGAGGATTTTACCGATGCGTCAGTCTTAGCTTTAAATGTCTTCTTTTTTTAAGGTGTATATGAAATATGCCTCTAAATTAATGAAAAGATTTACGTTAATATACGACCATCAGCAGGGTATTCATCACTTTTTAATCTGCTCTTAAGGCTTGGATATCGTTTACCATATCATCGAGTTTTGCTTTTATTCTTCCATATACAATATTAAAATCCCATTCATATATTTTACCGCCAACCAGGTAAAGTAGAATGAGCATACATAGAACGGAGAGTAGGATTACGAGAGGAATACCAGCAATACTATAAAGATCAGGGTAAGTTTGAAGTAGTTTTTCAACTGCGTATTTACCCAGATGTTTACCCTCCACATTTTTCATCCAAAATCCTAGAAACAAGGCCATAAATATATAAGGGTAGAATAGACGTGAAAACCTTCTGTTCACGGAAATTTGATTTTTAAGCCATTGGTCAAAACTCATTAAATAATCATAAGAACTTTTTGAATTGTCTATGTTTTTAAGACTTTTTAAAAACTTTATGTTCAGTAAGAATAGTATGTTCAAACCTATAAATAGTAGTATACCCATGTAAGGTAATCCTACCAGAAAACTTGCGGTCAAGACTACCAGTGAACCGATTACTATAAGTATCAAGTTCATCTTAAACATGCGTTTAAACTTCTCAATAATGTGCGTTGATTTTTTGCTATAGAGTTTATTTACACGAGGGGCTACTAAGGCATCTGCATCCATAAACCCCTCTTTCCAAATTGATTCAATTGATTTTTCCATTATCCTTTTCTAATATTTTTTTTAAGCGTTCCTTAATGCGTTTAATTTTTACGCCTATGTTGTTGGAGTTTGTTCCTAAAATTTCTCCTATTTCTTTGTAAGATTTTTCTTCTAAATAAAGCATTATTACAGCTCTATCGATTTCTGACAATTGTCGTATGGCATCGTAAAGTTGGTTCAAATCTTCATTAGCAAAAGCCTTACTATCCGCTGTTAATTCTGGGGGGATATAGTCAGAGGCAAATAGCTGTGAACCATTCTTTTTCTTTTTGAGTAGCGTTAAGCAAACATTTAAGCTAATCCTGTAAATCCAAGTAGACCATTCAGATTCATTTTTAAAGTTTTCAGAACTGCGCCAGATTTGTAAACATGTTTCTTGGTAGTAATCCTCGAAATCTTCCTGAGAATTGGTATAAGCCCTACATAACTTAATGATGATGGATGCATAGGGCAATATATGTGTGGTGTAAAAATCACTACTCATGTATTAAGCAATATTTAATACTCTGTTTTCTTCTAATGCTGTTTTGTCCAAATACTTTCCGATGAAGTATCCGATGAATAAACCTACACATATTCCTATTGAACTCCCATTGGGGTCCTGTAAGATAGATGTTCCAAGGACAACACCAAAGACTATTCCTAAGCTCATAGAGTATTCTTGGTAGTGATTATGAATAACCAAAGAGAAGTTTTTATTTAGGAAGCCTAGAAATAAGCGTAGTTTTTTTCTAAAGTACGTTTTTCTTCTTGTTTTGATAGGCTTTATATCTAATCGTGTTAATTCTGACTGAATCATTGTTAATTCTTCTTTTGTGAAATCTCTTCCCTCTAAAGCTGATAACACCTTTAAAAATCGATGGTAAACCTTACTTTCTCTTTTTGAAGTGCTTTGCTGTAATAATTCCTCGAGCTGTTGTTTTGTTTCTGAAATCGTCATTTTACTTTGCTTTTATAAGGTTAGTGGCTCGAGTTTATGATTTATTACACCTTCTAGAATTATTTTTTGAGGATTTCCACAGGGTAGATTTTTTTGAGCAATAAGAGGGGTGTTGTATCTTCTGGATATGAAAACCTACCTAACACTTTTGGGGTGTTGTATTACGCTTATTTCAACCTCCCAAATCAACAGAGAATATGGGGCTGATATACATGCATTGGCCGGAAATAGCGTAGCCTATCATTCTCCCTTTGCAAGTATGAAAAATCCTTCGTTGGCTACACTTCAAACAGATATTTCTCTTGCTGTGAGTTACAGTAATAAATTCTTATTGAAAGAATTACAAGCGCAAAGTTTACAGCTTCACCTCCCCATTAAAAAGAGCGTCCAACATCAATGTTTTGTTTTCGGAATTCGGCATTTTGGTCACAGCCTGTATAGGGATATACGTTTCAACCTTGGCTATGCCATGGAGCTCTCGGAAAGATTATCCCTGGGGGTGCAACTAAACTATTTATACTTGGCTATTGGTCAAGGAGACTTTATAAGGCACAAGCTCAGTGGCGATATGGGGTTGCATTATCAGTTGAATGAAAAAACGCGCTTAGGTATGTCGGTTCTTCACCTCAATGAACCAAGAATAGATCTATTCCTAGATGCTGGGTACAGATCGACCATATTATTAGGGGCAGTCCATGAATTGAGTGAAGGAATTGAGGTGTTAGGACAAATAGAGAAATCCAATACGCATCCTTATGTGCTAGCAAGCGGAATTCGTTACCAAGCGCATGAAAAGTTAGAATTACTCGCAGGTATACGTTTTCAAACCTGGGAATATGCCTTAGGGTTTAGTTACCGAAACAGTTGGTTTAAACTCATTTGTGCCTTTCGTTTCGCGCAACAATTGAGTGGGTCACCTTCTTCAAGTTTTATCATTAGTTCGTTTGAAAATGAGTAGGGTTTGGACCATAGCATTCCTTCTGTTTGCTTCTCTTTTACATGCACAAGAAGAAATACAAGGTAGTTTAGAGTATTTAGCTGAACAACAAGAGGTAGAAGAAATTGATCTCACTCAAAAAAGAGACCTTTTGCTGTTTTACCTTGAACATCCCATCAACTTGAATCAGAATGAAATTACGCCTCTTGTAGATTTAGGCTTAGTTACGGAGCTACAGGCTCAAGCATTAAGCCTTCACAAACAAGAGGCTGGAAAGTTGTTGAGTATTTATGAACTTCAATCCATCGAGTTTTGGGATTCAGAATCAATTTCTCGTGTACTAGCTTTTGTTGTCGTTAAACAGAGTTTTGAAGATAGGTCATTGCCCTTGCATGACCTTTTCATGTACGCCAACAAACAAGTTTATCTTAAAAGTTTAGGAGCAACTCAAAAGAAGAGAGGGTACAGTGGTGATTCAACTATTAACGGATATTTAGGAAGTCCAATAAGCTATTATTTACGTGCTCGTTTACATTATGGTAGAAATTTTAGTTTGGGTTTAACTCTGGAGCAAGATGCTGGTGAACCTTTGCAAAAATCCAAACTCCCTGATTTTTCATCCATTCATTTGTTTCTCGGAAAACGAGGCGTTATGGATGCATTGGCATTGGGTGATTTTACAGCGCAGATTGGTCAGGGCTTAATTCATTGGACAGGCTATGGAGCGGGAAAATCTATGCAACTGACAAGCATTAAGAAAAACGCCCGGGCTTTACGGCCATCAACCTCCGTGGATGAAAGTCGATTTTTGCGTGGTATAGGTATACGGTTGAAGCAAAAGAAAAATAGTATAACTCTTTTCGCTTCACATAAAAGCTTGAGCGGGAGGTTGAATGCAACAGGAGATACAGCACTGAGTATTCTTCGTTCCGGTTATCATAGGACTGTGAGCGAATTCAACACGAAGAACAATCTGAAAGAAAGTATTGTAGGCGTATCATTACAGCATCAAAGAGCGTCTATGGGTTTTGGAATCAATCACATCTATCAATCCTATTCCTTGCCTTATTACAAAGCACAAAATATCTACAATGGCTTTCAGTTTAGAGGTCAAAACCTTTCTAATTCCAGTTTAGATTACCAATGGAATTATAGAAATTTACAATTTTTTGGGGAGTTTGCTTATGCTTGGCAGATCAATGCTTGGGCGCATTTGCAGGGCGTTTTAATGGCGCTCAATAAATCTTTAAGTTTAAGTTTGTTTAGAAGAGATTATGATAGGGACTATCACGCTTTTTATGCGCGGGCTTTTGCGGAAAACTCAAGAATAGAAAATGAGAAGGGTACTTTCACTGCTATAGATTTTAAAAAGGGCAGACATCATATAAATGCCTATGTAGATGTGTTTTGTTTTCCTTGGTTGAAGTACCAAGTAGATGCTCCGAGCAAGGGGCAAGAGCTCAATAGTATGTATCAATACAAGTGGCGAAAACATGCTTTTATTTACTTCCGATACCGATATAGAAATAAGCCTAAAAATGCCAAGGAAAGCCAACAAAAAACAAATCCCATTGAAGATGTGATTCAGCAAAATTTCAGGGTTCATCTGCAAATAGAAATGATCAAGGGGTTGACGTGGAAAATGCGTTGGGAAAAGGTAAAGGTGTTAAGGGGGAAGGATGAGTCAACAGGAGATCTTTTCTTGCAAGATTTGAATTTTAGACCGATGAGTTTTCCTTTGGATATTAGTGTGCGTTATGCACTTTTTAATACGGATAATTACGACGCTAGAATCTATGCTTATGAAAATAATGTACTGAATACATTTAGTATACCTGCCTACTACAATAAAGGGTTACGCTATTACTTGGTGTTGAGATGGCGCATGAACAAATACCTAGATGTTAACCTAAGGTTGGCTTCTACGCATTATTCAAATAAAAAAGAGTTAGGTTCTGGTTTAGAGTTGATTAAAGGGAGTCGTAAAACGGATTTGACGTGTCAACTACGTTTAAAATTTTAAACGTGCAGTAGCTGCAATACTCTGGTCTGCAAACTCTCCGCGTAGGTAATGGTACCTTCCTGTAATCGCTATCATGGCTGCATTATCTGTACAGTATTCAAACTTAGGAATGAAAGTTTTCCATTGACGCTTTTTCGCTTCTTCTTCTAAACGCGTTCTTAAGCCTGAATTAGCAGAAACTCCTCCCGCAATGGCAATACTTTTAATGTTTTGCTCTTTGGCTGCTTTGATCAGTTTCTTAAACAAAATGTCTAATATGGTTTTCTGAATAGAGGCACATAAATCATTCATGTTTTCCTCCACAAAATTTGGGTTTTCTTTCTCCTGATTTTGAATGAAATAGAGGATAGATGTTTTGAGTCCGCTGAAACTATAATTTAAGTCTTTTACATTGGGCTTTGCGAATTCAAACTTGTTTTCATCTCCTAGCTTGGCGTTTTTGTCAATCAACGGCCCACCAGGGTAAGGAAGCCCAAGAATTTTAGCTGATTTATCAAAGGCTTCACCTGCTGCGTCATCGATCGTTGTTCCTATCACTTCCATGTCCAAATAATCTTTTACTAAGACAATTTGTGTATGCCCACCAGAAACCGTTAAACAAAGGAAGGGAAACTCAGGTTTGTCTTTGCCTTCATCATCTATAAAGTGCGCTAATACATGACCATGCATGTGGTTACAATCTAACATCGGTATATCCATACCCATGGCAAAAGACTTGGCAAAGGAAGTTCCTACAATCAAAGATCCTAAAAGACCTGGACCACGCGTGAATGCTATGGCATCAATGTCTTCTTTTTGGATGCCTGCCTTTTTAATGGCAGTATCAACCACAGGGATAATGTTCTGTTGATGAGCGCGTGAGGCCAGTTCAGGAACAACTCCACCATACTCTTTATGAACACCTTGGCTCGCAATTTCATTTGATAAAATTTCTTCATTTCTTAAAACCGCTGCAGAAGTGTCGTCACAGCTCGATTCTATACCTAAAATGATAATTTCTTTATCCTTCATGATTGGACCAACTTTTGATTATTTTTACAATTCGATGGCAAAGTTACTCAAAATACTAGGAAAAGGTTTCTTGGGACTCTTAGAATGGGTTTTGATATTAATTTTTCTTCTTGTACTAGCCATCCGCAGTCCAAAATTTCAAACCTATGCGGCGCATCAAGCAACTTCATTTTTAAGTAATGCTTTAGATGCAAGGGTAGAAATTGATAAGGTAGACATTAGCTTTTTTGATCAAATCTACCTCAAGGGAATCTTTGTTGAAGACCACAGACACGATACCTTAGCAGCTATTGATCTTTTGCAAGTAAATGTATCCGATATCAATGCCAAAAAACTGATTTTTAGTTTAGATGAGGTTAAACTTCAAAATGCAAGAATTAACCTGAAAACCTATGCTGGTGAGGACCATCTGAACCTTCAATACATCGTAGATTATTTTAAGAGTGATAAACCGCCTTCCAAGACACCGAATTTTGTGCTTTCGAGTCAAGCCGTAATTCTAGATAATGTAGATTTTTCTCTCGTGGACGAAAACAAAGCATTGAACGCTTATGGGGTGGACTATGACCACATGCATTTTATAAACACGCAGCTTACTTTTGCGGATTTGGTGTATACCCCTCAAGGCTTAGTTGCTAAATTAGAGCACCTCCATACAAAGGAGAATTTCTCAGGGTTTAAATTAGACGAGCTTTCGGGAGATGTGAAGCATAGTGGAGAAGGAATCTTCTTTGAAAACCTAATTATCAAAACTTCTGAAACCGATCTTCAGGCCAAAAAACTAGCGCTAATTACCCACAGTTATGCAAATTATTTAGAGTTTATAGATAGTGTTGATTTTGATGTTGAAATTGCGGGTGCCAAAGTATCGATGACGGATGTTTCAATGTTTGCTCCTCAATTAAAGGGGATGACGGATGTTGTTTACTTAGATGTTAAAGCAAGTGATAAAATAAAAAACTTGAATTTGAAGGAGGTTTACCTTCAGTTTGGACATTCCTCTTATATCGCAGGAGATTTTATTCTTCCTGATTTTAGAGAGGAGAAAGATTTGAGGTTCAATGAACTGATTAGTGACTTTTATATTACCCTACAAGATTTAGAGGCTTTGAATTTACCGGAAAGCGCCGGAGATAGTCATTTATCTTTACCGCAACAGGTCATGAACTTTGATTATGTAAATGGGAGCAATGTTTACTTTACAGGGAACTTGAATACATTCAATATAAAAGCCAAAAACATAAGAACGGCCTTGGGGATAGTTCATATTTCTAGGGATTTGACCTTCGATTACCACCAAGATGAGAAAGCGTATTTCTTTGGAGAATTTAAAGATTCATCCTATTACATCGATGTGGAAGAATTTCAATTAGGCACTTTCCTAGGATTAGAAGATTTTGGAAATGCCACAGCTAGCTTTGCCATTAGTGGATACGCTCCAAGTTTCAGTGATATCAACTTTACTTCAATTACCGGATTTGTGGAACGCTTTGATTATCGCAATTATCCTTATTCTAATATTAGTATAGCCAAAGGGCAGTTGCTCGGGGAACAGGTGTATGCGCAATTGGATATGAAGGATAAATTAGTAGATCTTCAATTTGACGGTAATATCAATTTTTCCGACAAAGAATTCATGAAGTTTGATGTCACAGTAGACGCTGAACACTTGGAGAAGTTAAATTTAGGATTGCCTGATTCTGTTGATTTCCTGGCGAATATGGAGGTGGATTTAAAGGATTATACCAAAGAGTATTTCAAGGGTGCAGTAAACATAAAGGATATTCATTATTCACAGGCGGGCAAGAGTTTTGATTTGAAGCAATTGCAAGTAAAAGCAGAGCGAAGTGCTACAAAGGATAAGCTTTCCTTGCAGTCTGATTACTTGGATGCGGATATGGAAGGGAAGTTTAATTTTGCTGAAATCCCTACCAACATCGAATTTCAATTGGAACAAATATTCCCAGCTTTGTTTATACGACAAGAGAAGGAATTGGAGAACATTCAAAATAATTTCACGTATCAATTGGTCGTAAAGGATGCCCAACCCGTTTTAGATGTCCTTTATCCTGAGTTAGGAATCGCTAACAATACCATTGTATATGGTGAATTTGATGCGCCTCAAAAGAATTACAATTTAACCCTGAACTCTCCTAAATTAAGTTATGGGAAGTATTACGGAGAAAATATAGCTACTACCCAGGAATTATATTCGGGGAATTTAATCGCTGTTTGTGATATGGATGAAATCTATATCAACGATACACTGAA